>JAJPKI010000367.1 GCA_021323835.1 Verrucomicrobiota bacterium
AAGTTTATTCCGTCGGGAATAAAATTCTGCGCCGCGCAGTCATCAAATGAATGAGAACAACACTTGAGCGCGACTGAATCACAATTCGAGCAAATCGTGATGCCGCACCTTGACGCGGCTTACAACCTCGCGCGCTGGCTGGCGGGCAACGACCACGACGCCGCGGACATCGTGCAAGACGCCAGTGTGCGTGCGTTTCGGTTTATCGGAAATTGTCGCGGCGAAAATGCGCGTGCGTGGCTGCTCATGATTGTGCGCAACACGGCGTTCACGTGGCTGAAGAAAAACCGGCCGCAGGCGATTGTTTCCATTGACGACGATGAACTTGCAGAGATTGAAGATACAAACAGCGCCACCAATTCGTTTCGCGGTGCCGATAAAAATGTTTTACGCGCCGCGCTCGAAGAATTGCCGCTCGAATTCCGCGAGGCGCTCGTGTTGCGCGAACTTGAAGGTTTTTCTTACAAGGAAATCGCCGAAGTCGCGGACGTGCCTGTCGGCACCGTCATGTCGCGTCTCGCCCGCGCGCGACGCCAATTGCAAAATCATTTTGCGCAGAAAGGAAATCTATGAACTGCGCTGAAATCCGCAAATTGCTCCACGCTTACGCCGACGGTGAATTGGATTTGGTCCGCAACCTCGAAGTCGAACAACATTTAAAATCCTGCGCCAAATGCGCAGCAGAGAAAAATTCCATCCAATCGTTGCGCGATGCGTTGCGGCAAAATGATTTGGCTTATCGCGCGCCGAATGCGTTGCGAAAAGAAATTCAAAAAATGGTTCGCACGGCTCGCGAGGACGCTCGCCCCACCATTAATCCGTGGTTTTGGAAATTGCTCACCGCCGGTGCGACGGCATTCGCTGCGCTTGTCATTTTTTTGCGGCCCGCTGGAATTTCCGGCCACGACCAATTGCTCAACGATGCCGTCGCCAGTCACGTCCGATCGCTTCAAGCAAATCATTTGACCGATGTCTTGTCGTCCGACCAGCACACCGTCAAGCCGTGGTTCGACGGCAAAATTGATTTTGCGCCGGACGCGAAGGATTTCGCGGCACAAAATTTTCCGCTCGTCGGTGGGCGACTGGATTATCTGGACGGCCGCACCGTGGCCGCGCTGGTTTACAAGCGCAACAAGCATTTCATTAACGTCTTCGTCTGGCCGGAGAAAAATGCGGGCGCGGGAGAAACTAAAAACCTTCGCGGCTATTCCATCATCAATTGCGATGCGAACGGGATGCATTACTGCTTGGTTTCCGATTTGAATGCGACCGAATTGAACGAGCTTGCCCGATTGCTTGCACCGTGAATAATTATGGGTTTATAAAACCGATATATGAGCAACATCAAGAGCAATAAAAAGGAGTTATCCCCCAAACAACGCGAAGAATTGCTCAAAGTTTTGAAAGCGCGGTTCGAAAAAAATCCGAGCCGTCACAAGGGGCTTGATTGGACGAAAGTGCAGGCGCGATTGGAGGCCAAGCCGGAAAAATTGTGGTCGCTCAATGAAATGGAACGCACCGGCGGTGAACCGGATGTCGTCGGTCATGATAAAAAGTCGGGCGAAATTATTTTCTTCGATTGTTCGGAGCAGACGCCGTCGGGTCGCGGCAGTCTTTGTTACGACGATGAAGCGTTGGCATCGCGCAAAGAACACAAGCCCAAAGGCAGCGCGGTGGGATTGGCCGCGGCGATGGGTGTGGAGCTTTTGACGGAGGAAGAATATTTGTCGCTGCAAAAGCTCGGCGAGTTCGACACCAAACGGTCGAGTTGGATTCAAACGCCGCCGGAAATCCGTAAACTGGGCGGCGCGCTTTACGGCGAACGCCGTTACAACTGTAACTTCATCGGTCACAACGGCGCGGAATCATATTATCAGGGCAGAGGGTTTCGCGGTTCGCTCAAGGTTTAGATTGGGTTTCTGACTTAACTTTTTTGCCGTTTTTATATTCCAGAATGTCGCCCGGCTGGCAATCCAATGCTCTGCAGGCAGCTTCCAACGTCGAGAAACGGATCGCTTTTGCTTTGCCGTTTTTCAAAACAGAAATGTTGGCCATGGTGATGCCGACTTTTTCGGCGAGTTCGGTGACGCTCATTTTTCGTTTCGCCAGCATGACGTCGAGATTGATGATGATTGCCATATTGGTTGGTTATACGGTCAGGTCGTTCTCGGATTTTATATCCACGGCTTTTTGTAACGTTCTTTCAAACACGGCCGCGGCAGTGGCGATGACGATAGAAATGAAAGTAGCGACAACGCACAGAGCAATAAACCCCGCGGGGTCGTCCTCTGCAGCGTGAAACATCCTTATGTAGAGTGCGGCCATCACAATTAAGATGCTTTGGATGATGGCGCAGTATTTTATCGTCCGTAAAGCGTTCACGGCAGGTTGCGAAAATACTTTATTTTGCCGGATGTAATCCAACAGCTTGAATGCTTGAAACAGCGCCATGAAAAATGAAATGGATGCGATATACACATACGCCAAAAAAGGGTCGTGGAAATAAACCTCAAAGAATGTGACATGCGCGTTTCTGCCTTCAACGTGAGGTTCCCAAAGCAAAAGAGCCAGAACGCCGATGCCGATCAGCACAATGACCACCTGAAGAAATATTGTTGAGCTTTTTTTCATAAAATATTTCACCTAAACTAATGCCGCAGCTTAAGCGGCTGTTTATCGTTTGTCAATAAATAACTATTGATAATTGGAAAACAATTATTGTATATCAAATTGTGGGAATTGTCATTGCGGTGGTGATGCCGCAGCCTCGCTCAGGCTCTAAGTGGTAAAAAATTAACTGGCGGATGCTTCAAACATGGCACGCATCACTTTTTTCCAGTGCGTTCGTTCGAGGTCCTCATGTCGGAAGTCAATGGCCTGGGCTTGCGCCTTCATCCAAAGCGGCATCGGGTTGCCTCGATTCAGTGAGAATCGGTTTGTTTTCCGGTTAGCTTTCATGGCGTGAAGAATAAATCTGAAAATGGTTCACCAACCATGGGGTATTTCATTGATGTGAACGTGATTCAACTTATCCCCACGGCAGAGTGATGCCGGCAACCAACGCCGGACGGTCTCGCATTTCTATCCCCGCGTTAAAGATGCCGCCGGACTTAAACGTTTTAAGCAACTTAAGCACCGCCTTTTTTTCCGATGCGTGTTGTCCAAACTGATAAGACGTGCCGAGTTCGATGGAAATAGAAGTCGTAATCGGCGCGGATAAAGTCAGTTCGAAACAATGGTCGCCGAAATTTTTGAAATAATATCGCGCGTCCCACAAGAACAACACGTGCGCCATGTCTTTAATTCTTCCGCCTACATACGCATACGGGTCGGTGCGGAACGGGCGCACGCCGTAACGCAGATGGCCTTCTTCCAATTGCGTCTTCCACCAGGAATATTCCATTGACCGATAGGACGGATCGAGAGGTGAAACACTTTCTTCGTCGGAATTATCCAGCGAGTTCCAAAGTAGACGCGCAAAAAATCCGTGTTGCTGGCGTATCCACGACAAGACGGGCAAGTCCAAAGTCAGCAGCGTATCTCGCGCGCTTGTGCGAAAGGAATCGGCGAACGCATGCCGCGCCACGATGGTATCGTAATTGCGAATGTCATTGAAATCCTGGCCTGTCCATAAGCCATTCACGTTGCTGAAATTATATGGTTGAAACCGGTCGTTATTGATACTCGTGGCACGCCGGTCAAACGCCGTCTGGAATTGTCCCCAGAGCGAAGCCGGTTCCACCTCAATCGGAGTGCCGTATAAGTCTGAATTTTGCTGATATAAAAAATTAACGTCTAAATCGCTCGCCTGCACTTCTGTTTCCAGAACCGCCGCCGCGCAAATCAACATCAGCAAATGAACACGTATCCGCATCGGCTTTCGCTGGCGGACGGGCGCAACGAACCGAAGGTCGCTGCGACGCCGCGCAGATTGATTCCCCTGATGCCTTCCAATACAAAACGGCAAGTGCTCTTTTGCGGCACCTTCCGTCCGGAAAGCATTACAATTTTCATAGTCACAGTAATAGAACCCGAGAATCTGTCTGATACAACGGAGGTATATCCCGCATCCTACAAATTGCCGCTGTAAGAAGGATTACTCGCTTGCTCGGCGCGCCCAGCGCAATTTTGCGGAAGTGGAACGTGGATTAGAATTTTGTTCTTCGGCGGTGGGGCGGATGACTTCGTGGGAAATTTCGGAATAAATTCCATTCTGGTGGCCGCCTGCAAAGGCTTTTTTCACGCGGCGGTCTTCGCCGGAATGGAACGTGAGAATTGCCACGCGCCCGCCGGGATTCAGGCACGCGGGCAGATTGCGAAGAAACGAATCGAGCGCGGAAAATTCATCGTTCACGGCGATGCGCAACGTCTGGAAGACGCGCCGGACGGAGAGAGCGCAATCTTCTTTGTTCAAACGCGGCAATGCGGTGCGGATGGCATTGGCGAGAGATTTGGTGGTGGCGAAATTTTTTCCGGCGATTTCCGGAGCAATTTTGTCGGCATGCGGTTCATCGGCATATTCGACGAGCAATTTGGCGAGCGCATTGGAATTTATTTTTTCCAGAAAGGCGGACGCCGGCTGGCCGCGTTGCGGATTCATGCGCATGTCGAGCGGACCGTCGAATTTTATCGAGAAGCCGCGCGCGGGATTGTCAATCTGCATGGAGGAAACGCCGAGGTCGGCGAGAATCAAATCCGCTCCGGCAATTTCATTGTCTGCGAGAATTTTTTGCAGTCCGGCGAAATTGCTGCGATGCGCGGTGAAAATTTCCGCGCCAAAACCAAGTGCGCGGAGACGAGATTCGGTTTTGGGAAGTTCAATCGGGTCGGCGTCGAGGCCGAGCAATTTTCCGCCGGGCGTGATTCGTGAAAGAATTTCCTGCGCATGACCGCCGTAACCGAGCGTGCAATCCACCGCTATTTCACCCGACTTGGGCGCGAGCACGTCAAGAATCTCTACGACCATGATGGGGCGATGCGTGCCAGCGGGCGTTTTGCCGGACGCGATAACTTTTTCCACCGTTTCCGCGTAACGCTCGGGATTGTGCTCCTTATATTTATCTTCGAAGCGGCGTGGATTTTTGCCGCTGTAACGCGGACGGCGTTTGTGCGGTGTTGGCGTGAGGCTGTCGGACATGCGTTAAAGCGTCGGCGTTTCTGAAGTTTTGGGCTGCAACTGGTGCGCGCCTTTGAGCAGACGGCAGAAATCTTTTTTGCTGGTGACAATTTTTGAACCGGACTTGTCGCCGAGGTTCTCCATGGATTTGTATTCCACTTCAAGGCGTTCGAGGCGCACGATGCGAATATATTCTCCGTCTTTTTTCCAGACTTGTCCCTGGCAAAGTTTCATTGCGCGATTATACGAGCTGCACGGTCACTGGCGAGGATTGTTGTCAAAATCATCCTAATTTGTAGCGGCGCATTTTTGTGTCTACTTCCTGCGCCCACGCGTCAATGCCGCCGCGCAAGCAGCGAACATTTTGCAAACCGTGCCCCATGAAATACGCCGCCGCGTCGAGACCGTTCTTGCCCGCGTGGTCAATCACCACAATCGGCTCGGCGTTTGAACCGCTGGCCATGAGCTGTTGTATCACCGGCTGCGAAAGCAAAATCGAGCCTTCAATTTTTACGGCTTCAAATTCTTCGCGCGAGCGCACGTCAATCAACTTAACCGATTTGTCGCGCTGCAACAGTTCGGCGAGTTCACGCGGGGAAATTAAAATTTTTTCGTCCTGCGCATGGCTCGATTGAATGTGCGCCAGCACTTCATCGGAATTCAAATTGCCGTTGCGCGCGCAAACCTGCGCCAGCGTTTCGTCGGGACTGAACCCGCAACTGCTGCAGCCGCCGATGTGATATTTGCGGAACAATGCGCGTTGTGCGCCGGGAAATTGCGCCAGCAAATCACGCATTGGAGAATCTGCGCCAATTATTTTTTCGACGCTCATCGGGTTAATTCCTTCGCATACGCGCAACGCACCCAGCGATTCGGTTCGAGTTCAATTAGCTCCGGCATTTTGTCCGCACATTCCGGTTTCGCACTTGGACAACGCGGATAAAACCGGCAGCCTTTCGGAAAATTGCCGATGCGCGGAACATTTCCGGGAATTGCAGAGAGCCGGTCGGCGTCGCCATGCAATTTTGGCACAGAATTCATCAGTGCTTTGGTGTAAGGATGAAACGGCTTGCGCAATAATTCCTTCGCGGGCGCGAGTTCGACAATCTGCCCGGCATACATTACGGCCACGCGGTCGGCCATGTCGCCGACAATTCCCAAATTATGCGTGATGAGCAAAATTGCCATGCCGAGCCGTTGCTTGAGGTCGCTTAACAAATCCAGAATCTGTGCCTGAATCGTCACGTCGAGCGCAGTCGTCGGTTCATCGGCCACGAGCAATTTCGGTTCGCTTGCCAGCGCCATCGCAATCATCACGCGCTGTTGCATGCCGCCGGACATTTCAAATGGATAATTTTTGATGCGCGATTCCGGCGCGGGAATGCCGACGAGTTTCAGCAGGCGAATGACTTCGGCGTCGTTCGCTTTTTCCGGGCGGTGCAATTTCAACGATTCTTTAATTTGATTTCCAATTCGGAAAACGGGATTCAGCGATGCGCCGGGTTCTTGAAAAACGTAGCTGACCACGCCGCCGCGGATTTCGCGCAATTCGCGCGCGGGCATTTTCAAAACGTCACGGCCATTGAGTAAAATTTCTCCGCCAACGTAATTGGCCGGCGGGGTTGGAACCAATTTACCGATGGAAAGCGCGGTGACAGTTTTGCCGCAGCCGCTTTCGCCGACGAGGCAAACCGTTTCGCCCGCGCCGATGGAAAAGGAAACGTCGTCAATGGCGCGTAGCGCTTCGGAATTTTTTCCGAAATCCATTTTGAGGTTTTTGATTTCGAGCAACGGCATGGCGTCGGTTGACTTGTTGAAAAATACTATCCCGCAAATGCGCGCGCTAATCAATCTTCGCCTGCAAATACGGCTTCAATTTTTCCTTGAGCGTTTCGCGCCCGCGATGAATCAACGATTTCGTCGCCGAGAGGGAGCATTTCAAAATTTTTGCAATTTCTTCGTAACTCAATTCTTCCTGCCGGCACAATAAAATCGCGCTGCGCTGATTTTCGGGCAATTCCGCGAGGGCTTCTTCGATTTTTTCCTCCAATTCGCCGTGTAATAATTTTTCCGGCGCGGAAACAATTTGTTTGTCCTCGAATTGCTGGCGCGGCAAGTCTTCGTGTTCCGCATGCGCTTCGTCCAGAGATTCCGCCGGATGCCGCGAACGGCGGCGCAATTCGTTCAGGCAAAGATTTCGGGCGATGGTAAAAAGCCACGTGGAAAATTTT
The DNA here is from genome assembly GCA_021323835.1 of Verrucomicrobiota bacterium. Lineage (GTDB taxonomy): Bacteria > Verrucomicrobiota > Verrucomicrobiia > Limisphaerales > UBA11358 > UBA11358. The sequence goes on from JAJPKI010000367.1 coordinate 7,348, forward strand.
GCGGTTTGTTTGTAGCGCGCGCGGGATTTGTAAGCCTGCAAAAAAACATTTTGCGCGAGGTCTTCGCTTTCCGCCTCGTCGCGCAGCGTGCGAAAAATAAAATTCACGACTGGCTGCTTGTATTTCTCGACCAGTTCCGAAAAAGCCGCGCGGTCGCCGCGCCTGGCGCGCAGCATCAACGCAGCATCGGGGTCGGTTTGAACTGGCATCGCGGAAATTGTAACAGACGCGACATTTGCGAAAAGGTTTCGCTGGCCATGCCGGCTTAATTTTTTGTCATGCCCAATTCATTGTTGACGCGAACAAGAATTTGTTTTTCTTCGCGGCCTTTGCGCGACATTCTATCGTTGTGCAGGGTTTGCTCGAAAAAATGGAATCTGCCGCGGAAGCGAAATTATCGCTGCCGCCGGATGCGACTGCCGCGGAAAAACTCGCGGCTTACAAAAGTTTTCTTAAAGTCGAAACGCATCGCCTGAAAATCCAGCATCGCGCCGGAGCGAGCGGCACGGAAATTTGCGCCGCGCGCGCCGCGATGCTCGACGTGCTGCTCAAACATTTGTGGGCGTCCGCAAAAAATAGTTTGTCGCCACAAGCACAAAAAGAATTTCCGCCGCTCGCGCTCGTGGCCATCGGCGGCTACGGCCGCGCGGAATTGAATCCGCACAGCGAC
>JAJPKI010000275.1 GCA_021323835.1 Verrucomicrobiota bacterium
CAAATCGTTCAAGGAATTGCCGATGGAAAAATTAAAGGCTTGTGGGTGATGGCGACGAACAGTTCGCATTCGTGGATTGACCAGAACAATTTCAACCGGCTCGCCGACAAGCTGGAATTTCTCGTCGTGCAGGATTTATATCCGACGACCGAAACTGCGCGACGCGCGCATTTATTTTTGCCCGCCGCGGGCTGGGGCGAAAAGGAAGGCACACTCATCAATTCCGAACGGCGCATCGGCCTCGTGAAAAAAGTCCACCGCGCGCCGGGACAGGCATTGAGCGATTTCAACATTTTCAAACTCGTAGCGGAATTTTGGGGTTGCGGCGAAATGTTCCGCAAATGGAATTCGCCGGAAGCGACGTTTCAATTGATGAAAGAATTTTCGCGCGGTCAGCCATGCGACATCACCGGCATCCGCGATTACAGACATTTGGATGAGGAAGGCGGAATTCAATGGCCGCTGCCAGCGGCAGTGACAAGTGACGAGTGGCAAGTGACGAGAGAGCGGCGTTTGTTTGCCGATGGAAAATTCTTTACGGAAGACGGCAAGGCAAAATTCATTTTCGATTTTCCACGTTCGGTGGCCGAACCGGTGAGCGAAGAATTTCCATTTGTGCTTTTGACCGGCCGCGGCACGTCGGCGCAATGGCACACGAATACGCGCACGGAAAAATCGGATGTGCTGCGGAAATTATATCCGGCGAACGCTTACGCTGAAATCAATCCAACGGATGCGAAGCGCTTGAAAATCCAGGCGAACAGAAAAGTGGCGATTATTTCATGTCGCGCACGAGTTGAATGTGTGGCGTTCGTGACGGCGAGCGTCCAGCCCGGACAAATTTTTATTCCGATGCACTATGGCATTGCGAACCAATTGACGCGCGCAGAATTTGACCCACATTCGCGGCAACCGAGCTACAAACATTGTGCCGTGCGTGTCGAAGTGTTAAACAAATAATTTTTCTTCTCGCGCAAAAATGTCATCTTTGAATCGTGAAAGTCCGCCATCTTTACATTTCGCACGGCCATAATTTTTTCGGGCATCATGGCGAACCGCCCGGAAGTTTTCCGGCGATTGAAGTCGCGGAAATTGAGTGCGTGGCCGGACGCGGAATTCGCGGCGACCGTTTTTTCGATTTCAAAAAAAACTACAAAGGCCAAATCACATTTTTCTCGCACGAAATTTTTAATGCGATGTGCGCGGAATTAAAATTGCCCGGCAAATCGCCCGCGGCATCGCGTCGCAATGTGATTGTCGAAGGTGTGGATTTGAATTCGCTTGTCGGGGCGGAATTTGAAATCCAAGGCGTGCGTTTTTTGGGAACCGCTGAATGCAGCCCGTGTCATTGGATGGATGAGGCCATCGCGTCGGGCGCGGAAAAATTATTGCGCGGACACGGTGGTTTGCGCGCGCGGATTCTCACCGACGGAATGCTTCGCGTTGAAAAATGAATTTCAGCGCCGTCATACTTGCTGGTGGAAAATCCATGCGCATGGGCCGCGACAAGGCGTTGCTCGAAGTTAGTGGACAAGCTTTGCTCGCACGGCAGATTCAACTCACACGTAAACTCGGCGCATCAGAAATTTTTATTTCCGGGCGGCCGGAGACGGATTATTCCACATTCGGCTGTCGCGTGTTGCTGGACAAATTTACTAACGCCGGCCCGTTGTCGGGAATTGAACGCGCGCTCGACGCAACAACTTCATCGTTGTTGCTCGTGCTGGCGGTGGATTTACCGGAAATGAACATGGAGTTACTGCAACAGCTGGCTGGCGATTGTTCGGAAACGTGCGGAGTGATACCAAAATTGGCGAGCTACGTTGAACCGCTCGCTGCATTTTATCCAAAGGCAACTCAATCGCTGGCCTTAGCCCGTCTGAAACGCAAAAGTTTCGCCGTAAAAATTTTTGCTGACCTATGTGTCCAATCCGGTCTTGCGCGGTTTGTTGACCTGTCCGCAAACGAAACAAAATATTTTGCCAACTGGAATTCGCCTACTGATTTGCCATGCACGACCTAAACACGCTCAATTGGATTTATTTTACACTTTTGCGCGAAAAAGGAGACAAAGAATTTTGAATTTTTACACTACCTCCAAATTAATTTTTTATGGTGGTGGCGGCATGGAATTTTTGAAGCGCTGAAAATTATTTATTCATTCGTGGCGCCAGCCAACGCAGAACGCGGCGCGTCAGTCCCGGCGTGAACATCCAGGTGAGATGGCCATGCGGTAGCCGCCAGATTTCCGGTTGCTGCCATTTTTGCCAAAGCTCCTCAATCGGTTGTGCCTTCGCGAGCAAATCATGCATTCCTTCAATCAACAAAATATTTTCTTTCGAGATGACTGGCGTGGACAAACTCAAATTCAACCGGGTCGTATCCATTGCTTCGTGTGCTGGCTTTAAAGTCTGGAAAAATTCCCTGGTCCGTTGCCAGACGACTGGCGGGAGGTATCTCATGCGCACGGCGGGCACAGCCAGAACGGCACAGGCGATGCGTGCATCGCTACACGCAGTCAAACCCCCAGTCCATCCTCCGAACGAAAAACCCACAAGCCCCACAGATGGGCAACCTTTATCCAGCAACCAGCCGGTAAGCGCGCGAATCTCGGCGACGTTCCCTGCGCCATTACTCGCGCAAAATCCAAACAGTTTTCTTTGATGATCACCGGTCGTTCCTGCCAGCGTTTCGTGCACCGATAAAGCCGGCCATAAACGATGTTGTTCTCCTCGTCTTCGCACGGACGCGGCGTGGGAAACGGTAATTGGCCTTTCCGGTGTCGGCCAACCGCCTCCTCCCCGGCGGGTTTATCACAAGTTTTGGGGATTCGGTCTTTTGAAGGACATTGGCAGGATACCGTCGAACTATTGAACCGGCGAACATTTCTATTGTAACGACGCCTAGTCCAAATGGCGAAGATAGATGACTTTCGCCGCGATATTTTAATCAGTGATAATCCAAAAAATGAAACGAAGTCAGGTGCCGTTGCTCGTCAATGGCTTATTGTTGTTGTGCTGTCTTCCGGTCGTGGCAGCAACTACGTGGAACGCTACCAACAATATTTCTGTGAACACGAATTGGTCCACGACGGCTAATTGGTCCAGTGGCCTGCCATTAGGAAACGACGTGAATTTTTTGAATAACGGTGCAATCGGCAACGCCGTTTCCAACATCAACAACGTCGTGGACAGCAGCACGACGATTTCATCGCTTCAATACGGAAATACCGCTGGCAGTCACACGACGCTGATTGCTTCCGGCCAAACCTTGACCGTCACCGGCAACGTGACAGTCAGCACCGGCACGGACAACGGCAGCGGCCAGACGGTATTTGCTACTCTCACTGGTCCAAACGGCGCGCTCGTGGTCAACAACACCGCTGCGGTCATCGCAATTTATCAAGGCGCGGGAACATCCGGTTCGCAGCGTGCAACTCTCGATATGTCCGGCCTCGGTTTATTCAACGCCACCATTTCCAGTTTGCAAGTCGGCGTGCAGGGCGTGACTCATCCCACCGGCACGCTGTTGTTGGCGCGCACGAATATCATTACTGCATCCGGTTCCTCCGGCATCCAAATGGGCCAGGCCAGCGGCGATGGCACCACGCTTAGCAGTTTCATTTATCTCGGCCTGACAAATGCGATTCGTGCCAACACGATTTCCATCGGTCGCGGCAAAGGCGGTTACACGAATTGGATGCGATTCAATTCCGCGTTCACCAACGCCGGTGCGTCTGCGAATCTCCGTGCTGCCAACGGAACCAGCCGCATTACAACGTGGGAAATCGGAAATTCTGTCACCGATTCCGGTTCAAATGATTCCATCGGTGTGTCCGATTTTTCCGGCGGAACTCTCGACGCGCTGGTGAGCAATTTGATTATCGGACGCGGCCAAGCCAACAACAATTCCGCCCGCAAAGGCGAAGGCACGTTGACGTTTACTGCCGGAACGATTGATGCGACGACTGTTAATCTCGCCCAACAGGTTGGCATTGATACGAGCTTCGGCATCGGCACGTTGAATGTGCTTGGCACGGCCACACTCATCGTTAATTCCAATTTCGACATCGGTGAAGGCACCGCCGCGAACACGAAAGCTACCGTCAATATTTTCGGCGGCGCCATGCGCGCCAATTCCATCACCAACGGCGCCAGCGCGAACACCATTCTCGCGCTCAACAACGGCACGTTGATTATCAGCAACGCCGTCTCTCTCGTGGTTCCGAATTTTCGGACAACGAACAGCACATTGCAATTTCCCGTCGGCAACAGCGGAACGAATTTCCTCGTCACGAGCCTCGCTTGCGGTGGAATCTCGAACACCATCAAAATCACTTCATTGCCGGGAATCGTGAATCTTCCAGTCACGCTCCGCGTGATGAAGTATTCCAGCGTCAGTGGCTCGCCGAATTTTGTTCTTGGCTCGCTGCCTTCCGGCTCTTACGCGGGTTACATTTCCAACAATACCGCTGCCGGTGCGGTGGATTTGGTTTTGACGAACGGCCCGACCATTTCACAACTGCGATGGAACGGTGCCACTGACGCGAATTGGAATACGACAAGTGTTGACTGGCTCGATGCGGGAAATGCTTCGGCGACATATTCCGACGGTTCGCGAGTGCGTTTTGACGATTCGGCGACCGGTTCAACGAGCATCAATCTCGCTGCCACATTTTCGCCGAACGGCATCACCGTGAGCAATTCGTCGCTCGCTTACACTTTTACCGGCAGCGGCGGATTGAGTGGTTTCACGGGATTGGTTAAAGACGGCGCGGGCACGGTGACGATTGCGAACACGGGAAATAATAATTTTACCGGCGCAATATCGAATCTCCTTGGCACACTGCAATTCGGCAACGGCGGCACGGGCGGTTCGATTCCTTCCGGCGTTATCGTGAACAACGGCACGCTCGTGTTCAATCGTTCCAGCAATTTTATAATTTCCAATTCCATTTTCGGTTCCGGTTCATTGACCAAAAATGGCAGCGGGACATTAACCCTTGCCGGAAACGCGACTTATGCCGGCACGACCACGTTGAGCGGAGGTAAATTGATTTTAAATTCCCGTCTCGCCAGCGGCAGCGCGCTGACGGCATCGTCAGGAACGACGCTCGCGGGCGCGGGCACGAATACCGGGCCGGTCACCGTGAGCGGCGCGATGCAACCCGGTGATACAAATGTGGCAGGCACGTTCACCAGCGGCGCGCTGACGTTGAATTCCGGCGCGACATTGCAATTTGATGTCGGCGGATTTTCTTTCGTCGGCCCCGGTCCCAACGGATTGAATCAGGTGAGCGACCTGTTGCAAGTGAATGGCAATTTAACGCTCAACAATAATTCGCTCGCTATCAACCTGATTGATCCGCCGCAAATCGGGAAACCCTATCGCATCGTGAATTACACCGGTTCGCTCAGCGGCACATTCAATCCATCGTTCACCATTACCGGCGGCAGCGGTTATGCGGCGGTGCTCGATTACAGCACGGCGGGACAAATCAATATCACGTTCACCAATGGTCCGATCACAAGCATTCCACTGACATATCCTGAAGGCGCCGGCCCCGCCACGGTCAGTTACGGTCCTGATGGCAAACTCGTTTACACTTACGAGCCGAATGGCGACCGCATTCCGGATTTCTCCGGCGCGGGCTATCGCGGCGGCGGCGTGGCAATTCCGACGAACATTCCGGTGGTCATCACGTTGAATCCCATCGGCGGTGACAACCGTCCACAAATTCAATCCGCGATTGATACGCTCGCGGCGCAACCGGTTGGCACGAACGGTTTTCGCGGAGTAATTTTGTTAAAGCGCGGCATCTACACGATGACGGGAACCATCAACATTGACGCCAGCGGAATTGTGCTACGCGGCGAAGGCAGCGATACCAACGGAACAATTCTCCGGCGCACGGACGTGAACGCCGACATCATCAATATTTCCAACGGCGGTGGCAGCAGCAAAATTTCCGGTTCCGACCGCACGATTGTGAATACTTACGTTCCCGTGGGCGCGACGTGGATGGCATTGAGCGACACGTCTGGTTACAACGTCGGCGATGAAGTTGTTATCAGCCGTCCGCAAACGACGCCGTGGGTCAATTATATGGGCATGGGCGACCCGACAGTCGTAGCTGGCGGCACCGGCGACTGGCAAAGCGGCGACGCGAGCATGAGTTGGACGCGTGTCATCACCGAAATAGACGGCAATCGCATCCGCATTGATTCGCCGCTGACGCAGGCGATTGAACGGCAATGGACGACGGGAACTATTTATCGCCAGACTTCCAACGCGCGGCTGACGAATTGCGCCTGCGAAGATTTACGCGGCGATGCGCCGACGGTTGGTGTGGATGCGAACGGCAACACGGACGGAAACTTCTTCACGCTCGGCGGCGTGCGCAATTGTTGGATTCGCCGCTGTTACAACGACAAGATGCGCGGCCATGTCGTTTCCTGCGGCGGAAAATGGTGCACGTTCGAAGACATCGTTTCCTATCACAACTTCGCGCCGCATTCCGGCGCTTCGATTCAGATTTTCACCGGCAACGGCATGGATTGCATTTTGTTCCATCGCATCACGGCATCATCGGGAGGATTTGAATTTACCGGCGGACGGCAAAGTCCCGGGCCGGTGGTTTTTTCCGAATGCCAGGTGCCGCAAGGCATCGCGTTCAGCGGGCCGCATCTGCAATGGAACATCGGCTACCTGTGGGATGAACTCGAAATGACTCATGATATTGCTTTGATTGACCAACACGGCGGTTGGACGAGCGCGAATCATGTGGTTTGGAATTGTGAGAGCACGGCGAATTACACGGTGCAGCGTCCGCCGGGCACGCACATTTGGGTGCAGGGCTGCGAGCTGAACGGCAGCCTTACGCCGGTGAGCGGTTCGGCGCCTCGCGGCGCGCAACCGGCGGAAGTCCTGTCGCTCAATACGCATCTGGAACCGGGCAGTCTCTATCGGGCGCAATTGGCCGAACGCGTCGGCGCGCAACCGGCTTTGGACGTTCTCGGCAAACCGGATGGCTGCAATCATTATGTGCTTAACAGCTCGGCTGCTGCGGCGACGGTTCCGCCGGGGCAAAGCGCGAATCTCATGCTCACAATGACCGTTGAGCCGGATTATCGCGGCTCGAATGTCACCTTCAGCGCTGTCGGACTGCCGCCGGGCGCAACTGCCGGCTTCGTTCCCTCATCGCTTGGCACGAACGGCGTTGTTACCGTCACCATTAACACCAGCAATTCCACGCCCTCGGGAATTTACAACGTGAAACTCGTCGGCACTGGAACGTTTGCAAAATTTTCGGGCGGCAACCAGACGCTCGCACATCCGGTCTTTGTGCAATTGAACGTGACGAACGCCGCGGGATTCACCATTTCGGCAACGCCGGATTCGCAAACGGTTGCCGCGGGAAACAGCACGACTTACAACGTGACCATCACCGCGCCGCCGGGATTCAACAGCAACGTGGTGTTCAGCCTCGACGGTTTGCCGCCGAATTCGAGTTATAATTTCAGCCCGCCATCGGTCATCGGCGCGGGCAATTCCACGTTGACCATCACGACGTCCAATTCCACGCCGCAAGACGATTATTCGCTGACGATTTCCGGCAACAGTGTTGGCGGCAGCAGCGGCACGTCGGCGGACCTGATTGTCGCACCCGCTCCCGGCACGCTGCCTCCGCCGTGGGTCAACGGTGAACTCGGCAATCCCGCCATCACTGGTCAGGGAACTTTCAGCAATGGAACATTTTTCGTCGAAGGTGACGGGGCCGATATCGGCGGCGCATCGGATGAAGGACATTTTGTTTATCAACCTGTTTCAGGCGATGCGACGGTCATTGCCCGTGTAGTTTCAATGGATAATACCGGCTCCGGCCTCGCGAAAGCCGGCGTAATGATTCGCGAAACAACGAACAGCAATTCCAGTTTCGCCGACGTGGTGCTCACGCCATCAAACGGAATTTTTATGCAATCGCGCGCATCCACGGGCGCGACCGCGACAAATATTTCCGGACCAGCGGCGTCCGCGCCGTATTGGGTGAAACTTCAACGCGCCGGAAATAATTTCACCGGCTTCGCTTCATCCGACGGCACGAATTGGACGCAAATTGCCGCGACCAACATTCCGATGGCCGCTGATGTCCTTGTTGGTTTGGTTGTCACGTCCCATGACGTCGCGCAAACCAACAACGCAATCTTTGACAACGTGAACGTCATTTATCCTGACTTCACCATTGCGCTCTCACCGGCGAGCGATTCCGTGACGGCAGGATTTGGAACGGTCTACACCGTCACGGCGACCGCCGTGAACGGATTTAACGGAACCGTTTCGTTGAACGAGGACGATGACATTGCCGTTGGCGGAACGGCGATGCTGGGAACAAATTTGCTGGCAGTGCCGGGTTCAACGACGTTGAACATCGGAACATCAGCACTAACGCCGCCGGGCAATTACACGTTGACCGTCACGGCCACGAGCGGAAATTTATCGCACAACGACACGGCGCAATTGGCCGTGGCCAATAACATTCCCGCAGGCACATGGACGGGCTTGAGTCCCGACGACAACAATTGGTCCACATCGGAGAATTGGGGCAACGCGCAAGTTCCCGATGCCACCATGAACGTGAAATTTTTCGACCTCGGCGCCGCAAATGTGGCGGGTGATGTGAACAACATCGTTGACTCGGACTTCAATGTCGCCTCGCTGCAATTCGGCAATACGAATGGTTTTCACACGACGCAAATTGCGCCCGGCGCGACACTGACGGTTTCGGGAAACACAGGCGCAAACGGTTATTCATTTTATGTCGGCACCGGCACAGACAACGGCTCGAATCAAATTGTCAATGCGACCATCACCGGCGCAGGCGGCACATTTGTGGTCAGCAATTCTGCCGCGACTGTCAATTTCGCGCAAGGCTCGTCCGGCACGCCAATCAACGAGCGCGCCACACTCGACATGTCCGGACTCGATATATTTTCTGCATCGCTTGCGAATTTTTACATTGGCAATCAACCTGCGAATGATTCGGCGCATCCCGGTCGTCCGACCGCGACCGTTGCGCTCGCCAAAACAAATTCAATTTCGTTGAGCGGTATGCTCATCGTGAGCCAGGCCACGTCCGACGGTTCCACAAACGGAAATATTTTGTATCTCGGCCAGACCAATTCCATTTTGTCGAACACGAACATCACCAGCGGCGGCAAAGGCGGGACGGGAAATTTAGTTAAATTCAATCCCGCATTCACCAACGCAAACCCTGTTGCATTTTTCCGCGCCGCGAATGGCAGCAGCCGCGTCGGGCTTTGGGCAATTGGCTACGCCACAAGCAGCAGCGCGAATAATGATTCTTTCGGCACAAATGATTTCACAGGCGGCACTGTTGACGCGCTCGTGGATTTGATGATTCTTGGTCGCGGTCAGGCGGCGAATAACGCCGGTCGCGGCGGCAGCGGCACGCTGACGTTCAACGTAGGAACTTTTAACGTCAACACACTGCTCGCCGGTTATCAAAATCCGGGCAACAGCAGCTACGCTGTCGGTGCGGTCAATGTGAACGGCTCCGGAAAATTAATCGTGAACAATGTCATCGGCCTTGGTTTCACCGGCACAAGTCCCGGCGCGAATACAAAAGGCACGCTGAACATTTCTGGCGGCAGCGTTTTTGCAAATAGCATCACCAACGGCGGCAGCGCGAATTCGGCGATTACGATGAGCAGCGGCGGCACGCTCGTCATCAGCAATTCAATCGGCGCGGCCGGAAGTGCGATTCCAACTTTCTCCACCGCCAATTCCACGATTCATTTGCGATTGAACGGCAATTCCATTTCTACAAATATTTTTGCGACAAGTTTCACGGCGAGCGGCGCGAGCACAATTACAATTGACACGGTGACGAATGTTGGCAGCACGACAACATTCCCGCTGATTTCTTACGCAAGTTTCACCGGCACGATTGGCGGAAATTTGTCGGTGACGATGCCGTCCGGATTTTCCGGCACGCTCACGAACAATTCCGCGTTGAACCAAATTGATTTAATCGTCAACGTTGCACCGACAACGCCTCCGCGAATTGCGACTGTGACGATTTCCGGCAACAACATTGTTTTCACCGGCACAAATGGTTCGATTGGTGGAACATTTTATTTGCTGATGAGCACAAACGTCGCGCTGCCGCTCAATCAGTGGACGCGCGTGGCGACAAATCAGTTCAACGGCAGCGGCAATTGCATTTTTTCAAATGCAGTTGGCTCGAATTCGTTGCAGCAATTTTATCTGCTCCAATTGCCATAAGTTGAGGTGTATGCAATTTTACCGGAGAAATCCGGTGCAAATTTTGTGAACAAGGAACGCAAAGTTTTTTGGATGGCGATGGTTTTGATTGTCGCCGCTGCCGTTTTTGTGTCGTGGAAGAAATTTTCACGGCATCAAGCTGAAATTATTCCTGTCGCCGAAACGCAACTGGCGCAAATATCATCGCCGCAGTCGGCTAAAAAATTGCCGGAGCAAACGGTCGCTATCGCCAAAACTTCAACGCAAAGAATTTCCGTAAATACAATTCCGGTTTTTAAACCGACGGATGAAGAAGAAATTTTTCTGCAAAAATTTGACCCGAAACTGTTGCAAAATCCGGAAACGGAAGATTTCATTCGCCAACGGCTCTGGCTGGCGCTCGACCAGTTGAACAATCCGCTGATGCAAAAATTAAATTTAAGCAGCAACGAAATGGCGGAATTCAAAAATCTGGCCGTAAGCAATCTGGTGACGGCGACGGAATTGGCGGAAGTGACGGCGCAAAATCCAAAAATGTTTGAGGGCGATGTGGACGCCGCGCTGGATTTGCAGCGACAAAACTTTGATGCGCAATTGCACCTGCTTTTGGGTGATGCGCGTTTTGCTCAATATCAAAATGGGATTGAAGATTACTCGCAATTTTACGGCATTAAATTTTTGGACGGTAATTTGTCGCCGCTGCCAAATTCCAGTGTTGAGCAAATCATTTCGGCGATGCGAACCGAGCGGCAAACGGTGAACGCCGCGGTCGCGCAAGCGGCGGACGGTGCGCCGCTTTCGGCGGACGACCAGCTTCAAATCCACGAATTGATTTTTGGCCGGACTTACAATCGCGTTCAAAACTTTCTGTCGCCGGAACAGTTCACGGCATTTGGACAATTTGAATTGCGGCAACTGGATTTGTTCGGCGCTAAAGTAAGTTCCGAAACAGGTTCCGCGCAATAACGTTTCGTTGTGAAATTTGCAGTCTAGTTTTTAGACTGCTCAATTCTCTTGTTGAACGAAGCTGTCTCACATTTTTACTCACTAGTTTTGACGATATAGATTCATCAGTTCTTGGAATTGTTGCCATTAAGCGTGGTGATACAGTTTCGCTGACCACCGCATACCAAATGAAAACTACCGCAAAACAAAAATCATTCGTTGTCGCCCTGATGTTGTCTGCGACACTGGCCGTTCAAGCAAGCATTCCAACTACCTATCCGACTGGCTCGGGAATTTCCATCGGCTATTCCGGCGGACACGTCACTTACGGTTACGCCACGAACGGCGACGTGATTCCGGATTATTCGAGCGCCGGTTACAGCGGTGGTGGCGTAGTGATTCCGAATCCACCGGTGACGACGACGTTGAATCCGGACGGCCAGGACGACACCGTGCGAATTCAAAATGCGATTAACAGCATCGCGGCGATGCCGGTGGGCGCGAACGGTTTTCGCGGCGTGCTCATGCTCAACGCCGGCGTTTATTACATCACCAATCCCATTACCATCGGCACGAGCGGCATCGTGATTCGCGGCGCGGGCAGCGGCACGAGCGGAACGATTTTGCGCCGGACAACTGACAACGAAGACGCCATCACGATTGATAACGGTGGCGGATTGAAGAGCCAGGTCGGTTCGACATTGAACATCACCACGACCTACGTTCCGGTTGGCGCAACATATTTTGCGCTCGACAGCGTGAGTGGATTGTCTGTTGGCGACACGATTTCAATTTCCCGCAATCCAACAAAAGCGTGGATTCTGCAATTGCCCGAACCGCAAACCAATCGCGCTTATGGCGTGAGTTGGGACCGCACGATTACAGAAATTGACAGCAACCGAATTCGTGTCGACGCGCCGGTGAATCAGGCGATTGAAACGCAATGGGGCGGCGGCACGGTGTTCAAATATACCTGGGCATCGCGCCTGACGAATTGCGGCGTTGAAGATATTCGCGCGGACGCGCCCGGCGACAATACGGATAGTCTGGGAAATACCGACGGCAATTTTATTACGTTCAATCATTGCATGAATTGCTGGGTGCGCCGTTGTTACAACGACAAAATGCGCGGGCACACGGTGAGATTCACCGGCTCGAAATGGTGCACGGCTTAAGACATCAATTCATTTCATAACGGTTCGAGCACATCACATTCCGGCGCATCCGTTCAAATTTTTACTGGCGATTTTTCGGATGGAATTTTATTTCATCACATTAGCGCGAGCGATGGTGGGTTTGAATTTACCGCCGGCAGCCAGAATGGTGGGCCGTATGTTTTTACTGAAAGCTGTGTGCCGGACGGTTTCGCCGCCAGCGGACCGCACCAGCAGGGCAATGTTGGCATTGTCTGGGACAATTGCGGTTTCACCAATCAAGGCGTGAGCGTGCAATACCAGGGCCACGGCTGGAACGGCTTTGACTTGCTGGCTTACAATTCCGACACGACGTTTAGTTTTGAACGCCCGAACACGGTGCATCAATGGCTCATCGGTTGCACCGGCGCGTGGAATCATGCAAACAACGGAAACGACCCCGAAGTCATTTCTTTCGGAACGCATTTGAGTCCGGCGACGTTGTATCGCGCGCAATTGATTGACCGCGTCGGCTCGTCGCAAACGGCGCTGGTGCTTGGAAGCAACACCAGCCGGGGCACAACGGACACGGGCGTGGCGGCGGATTTTACTGTTTCAGCCTCGCCATCTTCGCAAACTGTCACTGCAGGCAATGGCACGAATTACACTGCAACCGTCGGCGTGATTAACGGATTCAACGACACCGTTTCGTTGAGCGTGAGCGGATTGCCGACCGGTGCCAGCGGCAATTTTAGTCCAAGCTCAATTGCTGGCGCAGGTTCGTCCACGTTAAATGTGAGCACGAGCAGCTCGACGCCGCCGGGGAATTACACGCTGACCGTCACTGGCACGGACA
>JAJPKI010000329.1 GCA_021323835.1 Verrucomicrobiota bacterium
GTTCCCGACCAGCGCGCGATTGAAATGCTGGTCGTGGAATATGCGGACGGTGCGACCGATTACACGCCGCGCGCCGGCTCGGATTTGCAGGGTTACTGGCGCGGAACAGAAATGTGGGGCAACAGTCCGTGGCCGGTGGCTTTGAAAATTACCGAACCACAGAATGGACATTTCCGTGCACAATTTCGCAACATGTGGTTCAGCCCGCAATTCGCCGCAGCCTCGTCGGTGACTTACAATCCGCCGAAAGTGCGCGTGGAATTTCCCGAGCCTGCCCGCGTCTTTGAAGGCGAAATCAACAGCGAGCACACGGAAATTGTCGGAACCTTGCGCTACGTCAACACCAACGCCGTCAACACGCCGTATCCGATGACCGTGAAATTGGCCGACCCGAAGGTAGTCGCTGCGCTTGATGCACAAAAAGATTTTCACAGCGCCGATGAAAATGATTTGGCCGGACATTGGTCTGCAACCACCGGCGGTGATGAATGGAAATTGGACATCGCGCATTTGCCCGAAGGTAAATGGTCGGCATCGCTCACGTTGCCCGGCTGGAACGACGGCATCGGCGACACGCTGTTTGAAAATGGCGCGGACGTGCGAATCGAATTTGCGTATCGGCGCATGGCCACGTTCATTGGAAAAATTGAAAATGGAAAATTGACCGGCACGATGCAAAGAGACCGCAAAGGAACGCCAGAGCCGATTATCTTTGAGCGGAACAGAAATTAATTTAACAGAACCGTTGCATCTCTGTGGAAAAATTTTTCGCAGAAAGCCATCAACCAATATTGGGCGGTAAGCGTTAAACCCCGGCCGAGGTGGTCGAGAAAGTTCTAAAGCGGCTGCAACTAATCCCATCCAACGCTTTGGATTTTCCTTTCGCGAAATTTTCTGTTTAAGTCAAGACATGGACGCGTCATTGCCGCCGCTTACTGCCAGCACGCTTTACCTCGTCGCCACGCCGATTGGCAATCTGGAGGACATCACATTGCGTGCGCTGCGCGTCTTGCGCGAGTGCGACGTTGTCGCTGCCGAGGACACGCGGCGCAGTGGGCAATTGCTCAAGCATTTTCAAATCTCCAAACCGCTCTTGAGTTATTTCCAATTTAACGAAGCCAAACGCAGCGAGGAAATCATCGAACGTCTCCGGCGCGGTGAAAAAATCGCGCTGGTCACGGATGCGGGCAGTCCGGGCATTAGCGACCCGGGCGAACGCGTCGTGAAAGCGGCGATTGCGGAGGGTTTTCGCGTTGAATCCATTCCCGGTGCTTGCGCGTTGATTGCCGGATTGACGGCGAGCGGTTTGCCGACGGACGAATTTCATTTCGTCGGATTTCTGCCGCACAAATCCGGCCAGCGAAAAAATAAATTGGAATCGCTCAAGACAATTGAAGGCACGCTGGTGTTTTACGAATCGCCGTATCGAATTGAGAAATTGCTCGGCGAATTAAATGAAGTTTTTCCCGACAGCGAAATTGTTCTCGCGCGTGAATTGACGAAGAAGTTTGAAGAATTTCTTCGTGGCAAAGCAGCAAACCTTTTGGAGATTGCAAAGAAACGGAGTTTGAAAGGGGAGTTTGTTGTTTTAGTTTCAAAGTAATAGCCGCAAAAGAACGCAAAAGGACGCAAATACTTTTTGAATTTTCTTCGAACTCACGCCACATTTTCCAAATGAAACGGCTAGGGATTGTTTTCGGTTTGCTCTTCGGGTTCACTGCCATCGCAGCGGACACCAATTCGATTTATCACGATGGCTCGACTTCGCCGCAGCAAAGCTGGATTGATTTGAACAAAAACGGCAGGAAGGACGTTTATGAAGACCCGTCGCAGCCCGTGGAAAAGCGCGTGAAGGATTTGCTCAAGCGCATGACACTCGACGAAGAAATCGGACAGCTCTGGCAATCGAACATGGGCACGAATTCAAACGTGACGATGGCGGAGCAATTACGTCGCGGTCGGGTCAGTTCGTATCTCAACGGTTCGGACTTGATTGAAAATCCGGTGATGCGAAATAAATTGCAGCGCGTTGCGGTCGAGCAAAGTCGTTTGGGCATTCCGCTGATTTTCGGGCACGATTCCATTCACGGTTTTCGCACGGTGTTTCCAATTCCGCTGGCGCAAGCGTGCGCGTTCGACCCGGATTTATTTCGTCGCACGCAGGAAATTTCCGCGCGCGAATCGGCAGCGGCGGGAATTGACTGGGTTTTTTCGCCGATGGTTGACCTTGGTCGCGACCCGCGCTGGGGACGCATCGCGGAAGGTTTCGGCGAAGACCCGTGGCTCGGCGCGCTCGACGGTGCGGCGAGCGTGCGCGGATTTCAGGGAGCCAATGTTGCGGACACAAATCACGTCGTCGCGTGCCTGAAACATTACGTCGGTTATGGCGCGGCGGAAGGCGGACGCGATTACAACACGACGGAAATTTCCGAATACACGCTGCGCAATTTTTATCTGCCGCAATTCAAGGCCGGCGTGGATGCGGGTGCGTTGACGGTGATGAGCGCGTTCAACGATTTGTCGGGAATGCCCGCGAGCGCGAATCATCACACGCTCACGGAAATCCTCCGCGACGAATGGAAATTTCCCGGCTTCGTCGTCAGCGATTATCGCTCGGTGCTCGAATTGATTGAACACGGCGTTGCCGCCGACCAGACCGAAGCCGCGCGTCTCGGCCTCACGGCGGGTGTGGACATGGAAATGGTTTCGACGACTTATCTCGCGACCGCTTCGGCGCAAATAAAGTCCGGCAAAATTGACAAAGCGGTTGTGGACGAAGCCTGCCGTCGCGTGCTGACGGTGAAATTTGAAAAAGGATTGTTCGACCATCCTTACGTGGACGAATCGCGTTGCGAAACGGCCTTTCTCAAACCGGATGCGATTCAACTTGCGCGCGAAGCGGCGGCGGAATCGTGCGTATTGCTGAAAAATGAAAATGGAATTTTGCCAATTTCAAAAGGTTCAAAAAAAATTGCGCTGATTGGTCCGCTTGGAAATGACGCGATTGAAATGGTCGGCCCGTGGTTTTCCCGCGCGCACAGCAACGATGTCGTCACGCTTGCGGTCGGAGTTCGCGCGAAAATTTCTCCGGACGCGCTGACCGTCGCGCGCGGTTGCGCAATCATAGAATCGGGCAAGAAACGTTCGATTCTGGAAACATTTCAGAAATTCAACGAAGTTCCGACCGGCGAAAATGAAATTGCCGACGCCGTTGATTTGGCAAAAAATTCCGACGTGGTGATTCTCGCGCTTGGCGAGCCGGGCGATTGGAGCGGCGAAGACGGCAGCCGCAGTGATTTGGGTTTACCGGGACAACAACAAAAATTGTTCGATGAGCTTGCCGCCACCGGTAAACCGGTAATTGTCGTTTTGTTCAACGGCAGGCCGCTCGCGATTCCTTCGGTTGATAAAAAAGCCGCTGCGATTTTGGAAGCGTGGTTTCCGGGAATTCAAGGCGGCAACGGCGTTGCGGACATTTTATTTGGCGACGCGGAGCCGCAAGGTCGTTTGACGACGACGTTTCCCTACGATATCGGGCAGGTGCCGATTAACTACAATCATTTCAACACTGGTCGTCCCGGCATTGGTGAGTTCAAAGGCAATTATGCGGACGGTCCGAACGACCCGCTCTATCCATTTGGTTATGGGCTGGCCTATACCACATTTAAATTTGGCAACGTCGAAGTAAGTCCGGCAAATCCAAAAATGAAAGAGACTATCACCGCGCGTGTAACAATTCAAAATACCGGCGCGCGCGCGGGCATTGCTGTGCCGGAACTTTACATTCGCGATGTTGCGGCATCTGCAGGGCCGCGACCAATTCGCGAATTGCGCGGGTTTCAAAAAGTTCTTCTACAGCCGGGTGAATCGCGCGAAGTAGAATTCAAACTTACTGACCACGACCTTGGCTACTATGACCCGAAAGGGAATTGGCTGGTTGAACCGGGAAAATTTCAGGTCTGGATTTCTGAAAATTCTAATGCCGGCAAGCCAGTGGAATTTACTCTTCAAAAATAAAAACGCCTTCCACAAATGAAATTGCAGAAGGCGTTCGTAAATGACCTGCGAAATTAGAGGCGTTTTTTGCCGGCAGCTTTTACTTTGGCCCAGCGCGCTTTGGCGGCGGCGGCGATTTTGCGGCGCGCGACGGCGCTCATGGTTCGTTTTCCTTTTTGAGGAGCTTTCGCACCGCGAACTTTTGCCCAACGCGCTTTGGCGGCGGCAGAAATCTTTGCTTTAGCTGCCGCGCTCATTTTACGTTTGGCCTTGATGACTTTGCCAACGAATGAAGGTGTCGTGGCAACGATGACATTGGCCAATTGATGTTCGAGACGTTCCATCTCGGTCTTAATCTTCACGAGATGTTTAAGTTTATGAGCCGGCAGGTGTAATAGTTCTTTAATGTTCATATAGAGTTTTAGTATCGGATAGACGGGCGCAAAAGCAATGTTTATTTCCGGGACTATTCTGCAACTAAACAGACTACTCGATGAACTTGCCGGGATTTAAAATATTATTTGGGTCAAGGGCCCGCTTTAGAGAGCGATGAAGTTCGCGAACTTCCAATGAAACCGCGAGCGGCCACCAGCGTTTTTTAGCGAGACCAATTCCATGTTCGCCGGTAATCGCGCCGTCATTTGCGATTATCCACTGAAACAAATCGTCCAAAGCCGCTTCACCGTGCTTACCGGCGTCGTCGTCATTTGCGTCCAACATGATATTGACGTGAATATTTCCGTCGCCGGCGTGACCAAAGCAGGCAATAGGTAAATTAATTTTCTTTTGCAACTTTGCGGTAAATTGAAATAAATCTTCGAGTCGTCCGCGCGGAACGACGATGTCTTCATTCAATTTTTTTAAGCCAGTAGATTTGAGCGACGTGGAAAACACACGGCGAATTTCCCAAATCTTTTCACATTCGGCATCGCCAAGTCCGCGCTCGATAAAAAGTGGTTTAAATTTGCATGTGACCTTTTCAACTGCTGGCAGTTCGCTGCGAACGGAATTGTTTTGACCGTCCAGTTCTACAATCAGATGCGCTTTGCAAATGCCGAGACGTTTACTGCCGGTGTATTTAGCGGCGGCGGCGAGTGTAAATTCATCTGCCAATTCCAGTGCGCTAGGCAAAAATCCGGCGGCAAGAATGGCCTGCAACGCGCCGGTGGCATTACGC
Organism: Verrucomicrobiota bacterium; assembly: GCA_021323835.1. Taxonomy (GTDB): domain Bacteria; phylum Verrucomicrobiota; class Verrucomicrobiia; order Limisphaerales; family UBA11358; genus UBA11358. The sequence continues at coordinate 5,174 of JAJPKI010000329.1, forward strand.
ATGGAATTAAATCCAATGGCCATCGTCGCGCGAAATGGCGGAAGCGGAATCAGTTTCAACGTCGCTTCGGTCACAACGCCAAGCAATCCTTCCGAGCCGACGAACAACCGCGTCAAATCGAAGCCGGTTTTGTTTTTGTGCGTGCGTCCGCCGGTGTGAATAATCGTTCCATCGGCCAAAACAACTTCAAGACCTAAAACATAATCCCGTGTAACGCCATATTTCAAACAGCGCGGACCGCCCGCATTGGTCGCGATGTTTCCGCCGATGAAATTGTTGGCGCGGCTTGCAGGGTCGGGCGGATAGAATAGTTTATTTTTTTCAACGGCGGCTTGAAGTTTGGCGGTGATGACCGCTGGTTGAACGACAGCGACAAAATCGCGCGCGTTAATTTCTAGAATTTTGTTCAATCGCTCAGTTGAAAGAACAATTCCACCTTGAA
>JAJPKI010000136.1 GCA_021323835.1 Verrucomicrobiota bacterium
AAAATGGTCGGGGCGGTGAGATTTGAACTCACGACCTCTTGGACCCGAACCAAGCGCGCTAGCCAGGCTACGCTACGCCCCGAACCATGAGCCGAACAGTTTGCCACCGAAACGCTGATTTGCAATGAAGAAAAATTTTCCGTTGCGTTTAGTTTTTTAATTCAACTTTTCAAACGGGCGAAAATTTTGCAAAGTATGCGCGTGTTGATTGAAAGTGAAACAAGGATTCCGGCGCAATCGCGCGAAGTGAAAGTGGAATCGGAATTTGAAAAGTCCGTGAACGCGGCAATTTCGCGTTCGCAACAATTTCTTCTCGGCGAACAAAAGCCGGAAGGTTTTTGGAACGGCGAATTGATGGTGGATTCCACGCTCGTTTCCGACATGGTCGTGTTTCATCACTGGGACGGCAGTGTGGACAAGGAATGGGAACGCAAAGCCGTCAATCACATTTTCTCCATGCAATTGCCCGACGGCGGCTGGAACATTTATTACGGCGGCCCGGCGGAGGTGAATGCGACCATCAAGGCGTATCTGGCGTTAAAATTGTGCGGCGTTTCGGTGCGTGACCCGCGAATGCTCAAAGCGCGGCAACTCGCGTTGAGCATGGGCGGCGTGCCGCGCATGAATACATTTTCCAAATTGTATCTTGCGCTCATTGGACTTTTTCCGTGGGAATACGTGCCGACGATTCCGTGCGAAGTGCTGCTCATCGGCAAATGGTTTCACGTCAACTTTTGGGAAATGAGCAATTGGTCGCGCTCAATGCTCATTCCGCTGGCCATCATCAACCATTTCAAACCCACGCGACCGGTCCAAGTGGATTTGGATGAACTTTATCCCGAAGGCATTCACGAACGCGACCTTGCGCTCCAACCCGACCCGGAAAAAGTTTCGTGGCGCAATTTTTTCCTTTGGCTCGACCGCTTGCACAAATTGGCGGAATGGTTTGCCGAGCACAAAATTCATCCATTCCGCAAAAGCGCGCTCAAAAAAGCCGAGAAATGGATGCTCGAACGCTTTGAAGGGAGCGACGGATTGGCTGCCATTTTTCCGGCGATGCTCAATTCCATCATCGCGCTCAAAGCGCTCGGCTACAAAAATGATAATCCAATTTTGCAGCGCGAATTGCGCGAGTTAAAAAAATTGCAACACGAAGAAAAAGATTCCGTTCGCATCGAGCCGTGTTTCTCGCCGGTTTGGGACACGGCAATTGTCGCAATTTGCCTGCATGAATCGGGCATTTCCGAAAATCATCCCGCATTGAAAAAATCCGCCGAGTGGCTGATGGACCGTGAAATCCGTTTCGCTGGCGATTGGGTTCATAAAAATCCGGCTAAAGTCGAGCCGAGCGGCTGGGTTTTTGAATTCAACAACAAATGGAATCCCGACGTGGACGACACGGCGATGGTTCTGCTCGCGCTCCGAAAAATTCCTACGGACAATCCGCAAAAACGCGACGAATGTTTCAAGCGCGGCATGAAATGGATGATGACGTTCCAGTGCAAAGACGGCGGCTGGGCGTCGTTCGACAAAGATTGCACGAAAAATTTGCTCGAAAAAGTTCCGTTCGCCGACCACAACGCGATGCTCGACCCTGAATGCGCCGACATCACCGCGCGCATTTTGGAATTGCTCGGCTACGAAAATTGGAATCGTAATCATTCGCAAATTGCCCGCGCGATTGAATTTGTTCGCGACCATCAGGAACCTGACGGCTCGTGGTATGGGCGCTGGGGCGTGAATTACATTTACGGCACGTGGCAGGTGCTGCGCGGCATGCGCGCGATGAATTGGGACATGAACGAAGACTGGCTGCAGCGCGGCAAAAATTGGCTCGAAAGCGTTCAGCACGAAGGCGACGGCGGCTGGGGCGAACGTTGCAATACCTACGACGACCCGGTTTTCAAAGGGCAAGGCCCGAGCACCGCGTCGCAAACCGCGTGGGCGGTCATGGGCTTGTGCGCGTTCGACGACCCGGAAAATCCGGCGCTCAAACGCGGCATCGAATACCTTTGCCGCACGCAAAATGCCGACGGCTCTTGGACGGAAGCGGAAACTACCGGCACCGGATTTCCAAAAGTGTTTTATTTGAAATACGATATTTATCGGAATGCATGGCCACTGCTCGCACTGGCGACGTATAAAAAAATTTGCGAACGCGCTGCTGCAAAAAACGGCAAGCACTCTTAAAATCACATGGGCTGGCCATATAAAAAATTGGTTCGGCCGGTTCTCTTCGTCCAAAACGCGGAACGCGTCCACGATTTCACGCTCAAACTTCTCGCACACGTCAGCCGTGATGCATTTATTTGCAACACGGTCGGAAAATTTTTCTCTGCACCGGAATTGCCGGTCGAATTGTTCGGTTTGAAATTTCCAAATCCGGTCGGCCTCGCCGCCGGCGTGGATAAATTTGCCGTTGCCGTTCCGATTTGGGAAAAATTGGGCTTCGGTTTTTGCGAACTCGGCGGCGTGACGTGGCATCCGCAGCCGGGAAATCCGTCGCCGCGAATTTTTCGCGCCGTTACCGATGAAGCCATCGTCAATCGCATGGGCTTCAACAACGACGGCGCGGAAGCGCTTGCGCAAAAATTGACGGAATGGAAAAAATCCGGCCGCTGGCCGAAGCATCCGGTCGGAATTAATTTGGGCAAATCCAAAGTTACGCCATTGGAAAAAGCGGCTGAAGATTATGCCAATTCGTTTCGCGCACTGCGTGAACTTGCGGATTTTTTTGTCGTCAATGTCAGTTCGCCAAATACGCCCGGCTTGCGACAATTGCAGGACAAATCTGCGCTCGATGAAATTCTCGCTGCGCTGCAGCAGGAAAATTCTTTGCGCAAACCGATTCTCGTAAAAATCGCGCCTGACCTTTCGTTTGAAGCGCTCGATGAAATCTTGGAGTTAGCAAAAACACGAAATGTTTCCGGAATTGTCGCGACGAACACAACCGTTTCACGCCCGCAGACAAACGATTCGCATTTGCAAAAAATTTATTCTGAGACCGGCGGTTTGAGCGGCAAGCCGTTGCGCGCGCGAAGCACGGAAATCATTCGGCACATTTACAAACAGACGCGCGGACAATTGCCAATCATCGGCGTCGGCGGAGTTTTCAATGCCGATGACGCGTGGGAAAAGTTTTCTGCCGGCGCAAGTTTGATTCAAATTTATACCGGTATGATTTATGAAGGTCCGGCGATTGCAAAAACGATTGTTCACGGCTTGATTTGCAAAATGGAGCGCGAAGGCATCCGTGATTTGAAGGAAATTGCCGGCTCGAAAAATTAAAGTCGCGCGAAGAACGCGAAGGAAACGAAGGTGGAATTTTTCTTCGCGAAACTTCGCGAAACTTCGCGGTCTTCGCGCGGCATAAATCTGCTTTTGCACTTCTGGCGCAAAGCGATATTCTTTCCAAATGCGTTTTGCGTTTTCAAAATATCACGCGTTGGGCAATGACTACATCGTCATTAATCCCAAAGATTTGCCGTCGCCGCTCACGCCAGAGCAGGTGAAAATTATCTGTCATCGAAATTTTGGAATTGGTTCAGATGGAATTCTGCTTGGCCCGTCGCCGTCGAAAAAAGCGAAGTGCGCGCTCCGCATTTTCAATCCCGACGGCAGTGAAGCGGAAAAAAGCGGAAACGGCCTGCGGATTTTTTCGCGTTATTTGTGGGACAAAAAAACGGTTCGCGACGGCGAATTTTCAATCGAAACGAAAGGCGGCATTGTCAGCGCGCTGGTTTTGGAAAAAGGAAAAACCGTGCGCGTGGAAATGGGCAATGTCAGTTTTTGGAGCAATGAAATTCCCGTGGCCGGTCCGCGGCGTGAAGTCATCAATGAACCGATTCATTTGCGCGGGCAACAATTTAATTTTTGCGCCGCGACGGTCGGCAATCCGCATTGCGTGCTGCCTTTAAAAAAAATCACCGCGGATTTGGCGCGGCAGCTCGGGCCGCTGCTGGAAACGCACGCGCGTTTTCCGAATCGCACCAATGTGCAATTGATGCAAGTGCTCGACCGCAACAATATCCAAATCGAAATCTGGGAACGCGGCGCGGGTTACACGCTGGCCAGCGGCAGCAGCAGCAGCGCATCGGCAGCGGTGGCGCACAAGCTCGGGTTGGTTGACCGTGACGTGACGGTTCACATGCCGGGCGGAAAAATTCAGATTCAAATCGGCGAAAATTTTTCCATTCGCATGACCGGCGGCGTGACGAAAGTGGCCGACGGCGTAATGGCGAAGGAAATGTTCGGCGGCAAATGATTAAAACTGGTCTTCTTTTTCTTTGAACAGCACGTTGAACGTCGTCAGTGAGCCGTAACTGCGTGTGATGTATTGCTGCATCTCGACTTTTTCGCCGTCGCTCAATTTTTCGTGTGCGTTGATTTTTTGTTCCAGCACCCGCAAATTATTTCGGACCATCACGATTTTGTGAAAAAAAGTTTCGAGCGGAACTTCTTTCGTTTGCAGCGTCGCGTCCGCCGGATGCATGACCAATTTGCCGCCGTGCCAGCGCACGCCGAGCTTGTCCACGACCGAATTCGGCTTTTCCAATCCCAATTTTTCAATCGCCGCTGCGACGGTTTCGCCAACGAATTGTTTTAATGGCATTTCCAATCCGCTCGCAGCCATTTGTGGTTCGGCGGGTTGAAGCCCGCTTGGCTCCGGCGCAACGGCGCGTTTGCCGTCGTTAAATTGGATTTCCGCCGTTGTATCTGAAATGGATTTTACGACGCCGAGTCCGTATTGCGGATGGCGCACGTTCATGCCGATGTGCAACGCTTCAAGTTTCATAAAAATAATTAAGCACAGATTTGCGCCGATGCACACGGATTTTGCCTGAAATTTGAATTTAACTATGGCAGCTTCGTCCAACGACAACAGGCAATTTGACTTTGTCACAAATTAATTGAAACTAGCGTCACTTTAAGTCATCTAACGTTTGTAATCGTGGGAATTATGTTTTGGAAAAAAAGGGATAAGGAGCAGCACCGATTTTATCTGCTCCCCGGCCAAGGCGGACGCGCATATCGCCGCAAACAAATCCGCATCATCGCGTTGTCGCTGCTCGCTGCGCTGGTCGTTGCTGTCATCATGGCAGTTATTATGTATTTCATGAATCGCGCGGGGCCGGTTTCAACTTCAATTCAATAAATTCTTGCCACGCTTGACCCGTCGCGCGCAATTGTTAGACTGCACGTGCCGATGAAATTATTTCGCTTCGCATTTTTTCTTTTTGCATTTTGTGCTGCCGCGCAGGTGCGCGCGGAGTTGGTTGACGGCGTTGTCGCCGTCGTCAGCGACCAGGCTATTACGCGCCAGCAGGTGCAGGATTTTGCAATGCCCGCCTTGGACGCGTTGCGACGGCAATACACCAGTGATTCTCCGGAGTTCCAGCAAAAGCTCAACGACGTGCTCACGAACAGCCTTGAGTTGCTCATCGAGCGACGATTGATTTTGCGCGAGTTCGATTCGGAAGGTTATCACATGCCGGACAGTTATCTCGACCAGCTGGTGCAAGACCGCATCCGCGAACGTTATGGCGACCGCGTGACGCTGACAAAAACGTTGCAGGCCGAAGGCATAACGTTCGAACAATTCTGCCAGGATGTGCATGACCAGACGATTGAAAGTTACATGCGTTCAAAAAAAGTGACGCAAGAAATCGTCATCTCGCCATTTCAAGTCGAGCAATATTACAAAGCGCATCAGGACGATTACAAAGTCGAAGACCAGGTGAAACTGCGCATGATTGTGCTTAACAAAACCGGCGACGACGACACAAACACGCCCGCGCTCGTCAATGAAATCAAAAGCGAACTCAAGAAAGGCCTGCCGTTCGCGCAATTGGCGTCCGTTTATTCGCAAGGCTCGGACGCAAAAAATGGCGGCGACAAAGGCTGGCTCGACCGCACGGCGTTGCGCAAAGAACTTTCCGACGTTGCCTTTTCTCTTAAGCCCGGCGATGTCAGCGACGTGATTGAAACGCCCGAAGCCTGTTACATTTTGAAAGTGGAAGAAATGCATCCGGCGCATGTGCGGCCGATTTCTGAAATCCGCGAAGACATTGAAAAAACTCTCCGCGCGCAAAAACACGACGAACTCGAACGGCAATGGATTGAATCACTGCGCAAGAAAACGTTCATTCGCATCTTCGCATGACCGGTTGGCTCGGCATTTCGCTCGGTGACGTCACCGGCGTCGGGCCGGAAGTTGCACTCAAAGCCGTCGCCACTGAATTCAAAAATGACGACACGAAATATCTTTTCATCGGCGACGAACAAATCCTTGCGCGGCTGGACAAGAAATTTTCGCTCAATCTACCGCTGAAAAGGTTTTCCAGTTACAAAGACGATGGAAAATTTTTCACGACCAACCCATTTCTTGAAAAATTTTCAGAAAATCTTTCAACGGGTTCGCCAACTGCAGCAAATGCCGCCATTGCTTATTTGCGCGACGGCGCAAATCGTTGTTTGCGCGGCGAATTAGACGCGCTTGTCACCGCGCCAGTAAATAAAGAAGCCATTGTCCGCGCCGGACATAAAAATTTCGTCGGGCAAACGGAATTTCTTTCCGATTTGGCGAAGACCAAGCGCACTGTGATGATGCTGCTCGGTCCCGACGACAAAAACCGCTGGCTGCGCGTTGCGCTGGCGACGATTCACATTTCCATCAAATCCGTTCCTGAAAAATTAACAGCCGAAAAAATTTCGTTGGCTGTAGAATTAGCGGCTCAAGCGTGCCGCGATTTGAATTTACCACGCGCACGCATCGCCGTTGCCGGATTGAATCCGCACGCCGGTGAAGGCGGAGCGTTCGGTGACGAAGAAATCAAAATGATTTTGCCGACAATTTCCGCGTTGCAAAAAAAAGGATTTGATGTCGTCGGGCCGTTGAGTGGCGACACGGTTTTTTATTACGCACTGCGCGGAGACTTTGATGCCGTCGTCGCGATGTATCATGACCAGGGACTCGCGCCGCTGAAAGCCGTTGCATTTGATTCGGGAATCAATTGGACGCTCGGCCTCCCATTCATCCGCACCTCGCCCGACCACGGCACGGCTTATGACATCGCCGGAAAGGGAATTGCAAATCCTTCAAGCATGATTGCCGCAATTCGGCTGGCGAAGCAACTGGCAGAAAATAAAAATTAGCCGATCAGCTCACGGATTTTTGGCTGGATATTTCCGTCGCGAAGTAATGATTCGCCGACCAGAATTGCCTTCGCGCCGCATTTCTGCAATCGCTCGACGTCCGTGCGCGTGTGAATTCCGCTTTCCGCGACGAGAACGGTTCCGACAGGAATTTTCTTTGCCAATTTTTCTGTCGTGGCCAAATCCACTTTAAAAGTTTTCAAATCACGATTGTTGACGCCGAGTAATTGCGGAGAAATTTTCAGCGCGCGTTCCAATTCCGCTTCGTCGTGAACTTCGACAAGGACGGCAAGTCCGGCGTCAATCGCGAGCGAATGGAGTTTTTGCAATTGTTCGTTGGTCAAAATGGCGACGATGAGCAGAATTGCGTCCGCGCCCCATTCGATGGCTTCGAGAATTTGCCGTTCATCAATGATGAAATCTTTTCGCAGCAGCGGCAATTTCACGGCTTCGCGGATCTGTCGAAGATAATCAAGCGAGCCTTGAAAAAACTTCTCGTCGGTTAGAACGGAAAGACAACTTGCGCCGGCAGCTTCATATTCTTTAGCGATTTTGACCGGGTCAAAATCATTGCAAATGATTCCCGCCGATGGCGACGCTTTTTTCACTTCGGCAATCAGCGCAATGTCGCCGCGCGGATTTTTCAGGGCGGAAATAAAATCGCGTCGCTCGCCATGTTCGAGCATGGCATCGCGCAAATCGCCGGCGGCGATGATTCGCGCGGGCAATTTACTCACTTCAACTTTTTTCTGCTCAACGATTTCGTCGAGGATGTTTTGACTTTTCACAAATCGAATTTTCTTAATTCCATTTCTGCCAACAGCCGCAGCGCCCCAAGCAATCGCCCAGCCAAACAGCAAAAGCGGCGCTCCAATTTGTCCATCCGGCAAAGCGTTCGCGGAATCAACAAGATTGCCAACTTTTATCGACAACACTCCTAATGTTAATGCCCAAATTATTAACAATGGCCAACCAACTAAAATGCACCAAATATTTTTTATTTTTGCGTGCCCCATTCGAAATGGAATCCACAAAACAAAAAACAACAATCCAAGTTCAGCAAATTCAAGAATTGTAATTTTCCAGTTCACAAGTTAATTGCCGCAAAAGAACCCATAAAACGCAAAGAAAAAATTCTTTTACGCTCTTTATATTTTATCGCGGTTATTCATCTTCATCCTTCACGCCTTGCATCCGTTTGGTCGGACAGCCGGCGCGGAGCCAAGCGTTCACGAATTGGTCCAAATCGCCGTCCATCACGGCTTGCACGTTCGCGGTTTGGACGCCGGTGCGCAAATCTTTCACCATGCGATACGGCTGAAAAACGTAGCTGCGAATCTGATTGCCCCACGACACGCTGCCTTTCTCGCCGTAAAAACGTTCCATCTCGGCTTTCTCCGCGTCCACGCGCTGCGCAAAAATTCGCGAGAGCAAAAGATTCATCGCCGTCGCGCGGTTCTGATGTTGCGAACGTTGTGCCTGCGATGCGACAACGAGGCCGGTCGGAATGTGCGTGATGCGCACGGCGGTTTCAACTTTGTTCACGTTCTGGCCGCCTTTGCCGCCGGAACGGAACGTGTCCACTTTGAATTCAGTCGGTGGAATGACAATTTCACCGTCGCTCTCCTCGATTTCCGCAATCGTGTCCACGCTGGCAAAACTGGTGTGACGGCGTTTGTTGGAATCGAACGGAGAAATTCTCACCAGCCGATGCACGCCGCGCTCGGCCTTGGCAAAGCCGTAGGCATTTTCGCCTTTCATCAACATGGTGACGCTTTTGAGTCCGGCGCTTTCGCCGGGCAGCGCGTCGGTGATTTCCACTTCCCAGCCGCGCGC
>JAJPKI010000261.1 GCA_021323835.1 Verrucomicrobiota bacterium
TGCAAATGGCTTTGAAACTGTTCAACACACTCTCGCGCTCGGTTCAGGAATTCATGCCGCTCGCGCCGCCCAAAGTCGGAATGTATTGCTGCGGCCTGACGGTTTACGATTTCGCGCACATCGGCAACTTTCGCACGATTGTCTTCAGTGATTTGGTGCGGCGCTATCTCGAATTCAAAAATTTTCAGGTCACACACGTCATGAACATCACGGACGTGGAAGACAAAATCATCAAACGCGTCCGTGAATTAAAAATTCCTCTGCGCGAATTCACCGGCAAATACGAAGCCGCGTTTCGCGAAGATTTGAAAACGCTCAATTGCCTTGAGCCGCATCACCAGCCGCGCGCGACCGAGCATATTTCTGAAATTATTTCACTCATCGAAAAATTGTTGGCACGCGGCATCGCTTACAAAGCCGCCGATGGCTCGGTTTATTTTTCGATTGAGAAATATCAAGGGTGCGGCTGCAAATATGGCCAGCTTCAAAAATTGAATTTCGAAGGAATGCGCATGGGCGAACGTGTTTCCGCCGACGAATATGAAAAAGAATCTGTCGCCGATTTTGCGCTCTGGAAATCGCGCACGCCGGACGACGGCGACGTTTTTTGGCCGAGTCCGTTTGGCGAAGGCCGTCCCGGCTGGCATATCGAATGTTCCGCGATGAGCATGAAAGTGCTCGGCGAAAGTTTCGATTTGCATCTCGGCGGCGAAGATTTGAAATTCCCACATCACGAAGATGAAATCGCGCAAAGCGAAGGCGCGACGGGCAAACCGTTCGTAAAATTCTGGCTGCACGGCGCGCATTTGCTGGTCGAAGGAAAAAAAATGAGCAAATCGCTCGGCAATTTTTTCACGCTGCGCGATTTGCTTGCCAAAGGATTTACCGGTCGCGAAGTCCGTTATGCGTTGCTGCAAGCGCATTACCGCGAAAGTTTCAATTTCACAATGGATGGCTTGACGGGCGCGCGAGCGGCGCTGGCGAGAATTGATGAGTGTGTCGGCAAGCTGCGGGAAATTTCCGGCGGCAAAACCGAAACGGCCGACGTAAAATTACTGCAACAATTTTCCGATGCGCTCGACGACGATTTAAATATTTCCGCCGCGTGGGCGGTCGTTTTCGAATGGGTGCGCGAAATGAACAAACGCATCGCTGAAAATTCGTTGAGCGCGAATGATGCAACGCCCGCATTAGCCGCGTGGGAAAAAATAGATTCGGTTCTCGGCATCGGCACAAAATCGGAAGCAGAAATTCCGCCGGAACTGCTTGCATTACTTGAAGCTCGACAAGCCGCGCGCAAAGCGAAAGATTTCAAGAAGTCCGACGCCATTCGCGACGAATTGAAAGCGAAAGGCTGGACGATTGAAGACACGCCGAAAGGTCCGAAGTTGAAAAAATTGTGAGCAAAGGTTTTTTCATCACGTTCGAAGGCAACGAAGGCTGCGGCAAATCCACGCAGGTGGAATTGCTGGCGCGGCGGCTGCGCGCGCTCGGCCATCGCGTGCGTGTTCTGCGCGAGCCCGGCGGCACCGCTATCGGCGAAGAAATCCGCCACACGCTTAAGCACAGCAAAAACAATCACGCGATGACGGCGGAAGCGGAGTTGCTGTTGATGAATGCCAGCCGTGCGCAACTCGTCCGCGAAATTATTCGTCCCGCGGTTGCCGACGGTGAAATTGTTTTGTGCGACCGATTTTATGATTCGACGACGGCATATCAGGGCTACGGCCGGCAATTGGATTTGGAAATGGTCAAGAGCGTAATTGATGTCGCCGTCGGCGACACGCGACCGAATTTAACACTGCTGCTCACCGTCCCGCAGGAAATCAGCGAATTCCGTCGCGCCGTTCGGCAATCAACGTTGCCATTCATGCGCGACCGCATGGAAGAAGCCGACCGGAAATTTTTCGAGCGCGTCGCCAAAGGCTACGAAGCCATCGTCACGGCCGAGCCGAATCGTATTCGCGCCTTGGACGGTTCGGCTTCGACGGAAACCGTTTGCGAAAAAATTTGGGAAATCGTCCAGCCTGCGTTGCCGAAAGTTGGACGGTGGTAATTTTTAATTTTAAGTTTTGAATTTTCGGTTAAGTTAAATCTGTGATTGAAAAAACCATCAGCGAAATCGAAGCGAAGATTCGCGCGGAAACCATCAGCGACGACCGCAAGCGCGAGTTGCTTCAATTGCTGGCGCGATTGAAAACGGAAATTTCCGCGCGCAACAAACAAAATCTCAAACCGCTGAAAAATTCTGTGGAAGAATTGCGCTCGTCAGTGGAAGGCTTTGAGCAATCGCATCCCAAACTCGTGCAAATCGTCAACAGCATCAGCAACACGCTGTCGAATCTGGGAATTTAATCCGCTTTCGGTTCCAGCTTTGCTATTGCCGCCATGATTTCATCGGCGATTTCCTGATAAATTTCTTTCAGTCGCGCCTTGTCGCAAACTTTTGCTTCTGCGCGTAATTTTTCAAATAGCATCGGCTGGCCGTATTTCACAGCAACACGGTATGGCCGAGGGAATTTATGATTCCGCCCGTAAGCCTCAAACGTGCCGAACGTCCGCACCGGCACGACCGGTGCATTTGATTTAATGACCGTCAGCCCGATGCCTGAACGCGCCGGTTGCAATTTTCCATCGCTTGAACGCGTGCCTTCAGGAAATAAAATAATTCCACCGCCATCGAACAGCCGGTCCAAAATATTTTTCAGTCCGCGCGCGCCTCCGCCGTCGCGGTCAACCGGAACGGCATTCCACGAATGCAACACCGTTCCCATGATTGGAAATCGAAACAAACTTTCCCGCGCGAGATAATTGATGGGCCGCTTTAACCCCGAACCGACGAGCGGCGGGTCGAGATAACTGGCGTGATTGGCCGCCAGAATAACGCCGCCGGTTTGCGGCACGCGCTCGGGATTGTAAACGCGCCAGCGAAAATAGGTCGCGAACATCGCGCGAAAAAAAAGCCAGCCGAGCCTGTAGCTGAAATTCATTTTTTCTCCGCGAGCCGTTTTTGAATTTCCGCAATCAAAAGGCCGCTCGTTTGCTCCGAAGTCATGTGCGAATTGTTGATGACCTTTGCGCCCAGCGCGACCATCAGCGGCGAAGTCGCGCGCGAACTGTCGCGACGGTCGCGTTCCGCCAGATTTTCCTGCACGCCATCCGCGGCGCGACGCGCGGAACGCTCTTCCAATTTCGCATCGAGGAAAAATTTAAATTCCGTCTCGGGAAAAATATTTGTGCCGATGTCGCGACCTTCCATCACGAGATTGCCGAATTGGATGCAATCGCGCTGAACGCGTTTCATCCACACGCGCACTTTTTTTACCTGCGCCACCAACGCCACGGCGGCGGTGGTTTCCGACGTGCGGATTTCCTTCTCGGGAAAATAGCCGTCCACCAGCAAATGCACCGCGCGCAAACCATTTTTCTCGACGCATTCCAGTTTCGTTTTCCATTTGCGGCAAAGTGCGGCGACGGCGTTGTCGTCATGCAAATCCACGCGCTTTTGCAGGCAATACCAAGCCAGCGTGCGATACATCGCGCCCGTGTCCACGTAAACGTAGCCGAGCGCCTTGGCGACAAGCTTGGCGTTCGTGCTCTTGCCGCTCGCGCTCGTGCCGTCAATGGCAATGACAATCGGTTGTTTCATTAAATCGTAATCCCACTCGTAATCTAAATCCTTAATCCGCGAACAATTCGTTCAATTCCAATTTTTTTCCGCTCTTTGCATCCAAAATTGTTGCGCCCAAACCTTTTGGCGGCGGCGTTGACAATTTCTGGAAAAAATTCGGGAATGTTTTTTTCACGCATGCGGGATTTTTAATTTTTATGCCCGGAATTTTCAATCCCAGAATCGCAAAGCACATCGCCATGCGATGGTCGTTGTAAGTTTCAATCTCCGCGCCGTGAAGTTGCGACGGATAAACCGTCAGCGTGTCGCCTTCTTCGACCACTTTTGCGCCGCACCTGGTCAACTCCGTCCGCAACGCGACGACGCGCTCGGTTTCTTGAAGGCGCAAACGTCCGAGGTCGATGAATTTAATTGGTTGAGTAGCAAATGGAGCAACAACAATGGCCGTCATAATGCTATCGCCTAAATGTCTGATTCTTGAAAGTTCCATTTTACGCCAATTAAAATCACTCAAAGTCGAATTGAAAACAGGACTTCGAACAGCAATGCCAAGTAAAAATCCAGGGAACCGAGTATCAATTTGCCAACCGATTTCCGGCCAAGAATTTATTCCGACTGTAAAATCGGACGAATAATTTTCCATTTGCCCTGCCGCCCAAAAATAACTCCCACTGCTCGCATCCGGCTCAATTTGAAATTTTCCGCCACGATGCGGAAAGGTTTCGATTAATTTCAAAGTCATCGCCACATACGGCGATTCTTCCGCATTTTCGCCAACAACTTCAATTTTCCATCCACCAACTTTCGCGCACAGCAATAGCGCTGATGCAAATTGCGAACTATCTTCAATGCTAACATGGCATTTTCCATTTTTCGGACCTGCGCTGAAAATGTTTACCGGCAATTTGTCATTGCCCTTTTCTGATTCCACACGATAACCCAATTCACGCAGCGCCTGAAACAACGCGGCCTGCGGACGCTCGCGCATCCGCGCCACGCCATCCAAACGATAAATACCATTCCCCAGGCAAACGAACGCCGCTAAAAATCGCGCCGCCGTTCCCGCGTTGCCAACGAACAGTTCGAGAGGTTCTCGAATTGTGCCGTAGTTCGGAATTTTTCCGCCGAGACCTTTGACTGTGATGGTGCGATTGCAAAATTCGTCCGGGTCATTTTCCACGCGGATTTCAAAGCCGAGTTTCTGCAAACACTCGACCATGATTTGCGTGTCCTCGCTCCAAAGCGCGTCGGTGAGCGTGACTTCGCCGTCGGCGAGCGCGGCAAGAATCAGCGCGCGATTCGTGATGCTCTTCGAACCGGGCACGGTGATTTCCGCGCGCACGGGCTTGTCGAGCGGCACAATTTCGATGAGGTCAGGAAGCGCCATCGCGAATTATTCTGAAGAAATTGAAGTTGTTTTTGCGCGCCAATTATCGCGACGCGATTTTGCCGATTCAAAAAATTTTGAAATCGCTTTGGCGTCTGCGCTCTTCAACATGCGCTGAAATTTTTGCAATTCGGAAATGAACGCTTCGAGCGAGCGCACCAAATTCTTTCGGTTCGAAAGTGCAATGTCGCGCCACATTTCCGGCGAGCCGGATGCAATGCGCGTCGTATCACGAAATCCGCTGGCGCACAGCTGCGATTGCGTTTTCGGATTTGCCGGATTCAAAACCAGATTCGCCAGCGTCGCGGCAACGACATGCGGCAAATGGCTTGTGCGGCTGACAAACAGGTCATGCTGCTCCGGCGGCAGTTTCAAAATCTGCGCGCCAAGCGATTTCCAGAATTGTTCCAACTTGCGAACGGCGGCGGCATTGGAATTTTTTGTTGGCGTCAAAACGCAAATGGCATTTTGAAATAAATCGGCGCGCGCAGCGGACACGCCTGTTTTCTCCGCGCCAGCCATCGGATGACTGCCGACAAAATGCGCGCCAGCTTTGGCAATGAGCGATTGCAATTCGTGAACCACATCCGCTTTCACGCTGCCGACGTCGGTGACAATTGCGCCGCGTTTGAGAGCGGGCAAAAATTGTTTGGTCAGCGTGGCCATTTGCGCCAGCGGCGTGCAGAGAATTATCAAATCAGAATTGGAAACGGCGGCGAGCAAATCCATCGTGGCAAAATCCGTCGCGCCAAATTTTTCGCAATCACGAATCGTTTCCTTACGACGAACGAATCCGGCAATTTCTCTGGCAAGACGGAATTTCCGCGCGGCGAGTCCAATGGAGCCGCCGAGCAAACCGACGCCGATGATTGTTATCTTCCGAAATTGCACGCGCGCAGGATAACGAGATTTGGTGGAGCGTTAAAGTGTTAAAGCGCGGCGCTTCAGTGCAGATTCAAAACATGCATCCACAATCTGCTGCGTTTTCAGCGACCACATTGGCCAATCGTTGTTGGATTTGCCGGAAAAAATTTGATTGGCGAAATTGTTGAACATATTGATTTGTTGCGGCTGCCAATTTTTAGCAGATTCGATAACTCGGTTGTTCAATTCAAAATTATTTTCAATCGGCAGAACAAAATCTGGCACGCGCAAATGCCCATCCGTGCCGCTAACATCAGCCCAATTGCGATATGCGGTGAGAAACGAGCAGTAAAAGCTCATTGAAACCCCGCCGTCAAAAAACAATTCGCCGGAAAATTCGGTCGGCACTTTGGCGTCGTTCGTGGCGCTGGAAATGATTTTGCCTTCGATGCGGCGCGGAATTTGCCAATTCATCGTCCAAAGCGCAAAGCGAATGCAATACCAGCCGAGGTCGCCGAGGCAGCCGTGCGGTTCGAGCCGGCTGTCCACGCGAATGTCCGAGCAATGAAAATCTTTTGAGCCGCAAAAACTAAAATGCGAATTAATGCGTTTGATTTGGCCGATAGAATTTTTATCAAGTGCGGCGCGGATTTTTTCGAGACGGCGATTGTGCATGAACATCACGCCGTCCATGAATTGCACGCGATGCTTTTTACATGCGGCAATCATTTCTTCCAGTTCGGCGACGCTTGCCGCGCATGGCTTCTCACAAATGACGTGCTTGCCGTTTTGCGCGGCGCGAATGACTAAATCTTTTCGCAAGGCTGTCGGCAGCGGAATGTAAACTGCGTCCACATTTTCGGATTCAAGCAATTCCCGATAACTGCCGAATGCTTCCGGCAATTTCCTAAATGGCGTTTCACGCTGACATTCAGAAATAAATTTGCGGCTACGTGCCAAATCGCGGCTGGCAACGGCAGAAACGATACAATTTTTAGAAGCGGCGATGGCATTCCAATTTTTTTTGCCGATTTTGGCCGTGCTTAAAAATCCAATTCGCAGTTGTTTCATAATGTTGCAGCTTCGCGGACGCGTTCTAAAATCACGTCGGCCATTTCCGGCGCAGTGCCGACGACCGACGAATACCAAACCAATTTTCCATTTTTCTCCGTTGGATTTCGCCACGACGGCTGGCCGGCGGCAATTCTTTGTTCCACTATTCGTTTCGCTTCGCCGAGCAAAACCGGAATGTCTTCCTGCGTGTGCAAGCCGTCGCTGATGAAAAACGGAACAACGATAATATTTTTCGTTTGCGCGAACGAATAGCAATCCGAAATGCGCGGCGATTCTTCGAGAAAAATGCCGTGGACATTCGCGTAATTTTTTTGGGCGCGAATCAATTCAACCTGTCGGTCAACCGGTTTTCGGGAGTTTTCATTTTTTTCGGTGCCGTGCCCGGCGATGAACAACGTGATTTCGGAATTCTTTGGAGGACGTGGAAACGGAAATTTTTTCACAACTTCCTCGGCGCGCGACAAAATGACTTTGGTCATGGAGTCATGCGAACCAACGGGTTTGCAGTAAAAAATTTCAGAGTTTTCAGTTTTGAGTTTCAAGTTGTTCGGAAATTCGAATCCAAGTCCTTTTGGGATTTTATCGGCGGCAAAATAGCCTTCGCTGATAAATAGCGGCGCAATAAAAATTTTCGGCGCGGAAATTTCAGCCAAGACGTTTTTTATTTGCGGTTCTTGTTTCCAAAATGCTTCGCGCACTTCACGGAAAATTTTCCGGCGACGCAATTCCGCCGCATGTTGGAAAACGACGGCTTCGGAATTTTCGTTCAATTCCGTTCCGTGTCCAAGCACGACGAGCGCTGCATCTGAAAAACCTTCATTTTCCACACGCGAAGATTGGCGAATTGCGTCGCGGCCTGCAAGTTGCAGAATTTGCTTGCAACTTTTTGCTGGTTCAGGCGTCTTAATGGCGCAACAGCAGTTTACCAATTATGAAATTACAACTCGCGCTTCTTTTAACGGCGGCCATTGGAATCAGTGCGCTTGCCCAGGACCAAAAACCCGCTGCGGCGGACGGAACGTTGCCACCGGCTTCAACGAAAAAAGATGTAACGTTCGCGACTGACATCAAACCGATTTTTGACGCGGCTTGCGTGAAATGTCACAGCGGCGACAAAGCGAAGGCCGGTTTGCGTCTCGACACGCTTGAAGGCACGCTCAAAGGCGGCAAGAACGGCAAAGATAAAATTCTCACCGCCGGCGACAGCGCGAACAGTCCTGTGGTGAAAATGATTGCGCACATCGGCGACCAGGATGGCTGGATGCCGCCGGCAAAAAATCGCGCGAATATCGGACCGCTTACTGCAGACCAAGTTGGCTTGGTTCGTGCGTGGATTGACCAGGGCGCAAAGTAATTTGAATTCCAGCAAAAAGCGCAGTCCGAAAGGATTGCGCTTTTTATTTCAACGGCGAAAGCGCTGAACGTTTTTGTTCGCGCAAATTTTTTTGCTGCTGCAACAATTCTATTTTATTCGCATCAGAAATTTCCGGCTGGCTGACTTTTTGCGTGAGCAAAGCGATTTGCCGGTCGAGAAATTGGTTGCGCAATTTCAAAACGGTATCCGTAAATTCTGTTTCAAGCTCTTGAGTCCTGGCCTCCACGCTAATTGCCTCTGTGATAAGATTCCTGACCTCGGCAGAATTGCATTCGTCCAAAAATGACATCAGACCTTTCCAAGATTGATTTTTTTCTGCCGTGAAACGGCTTTCTACAATTGAACGCACCGGCGGATGCGAAATCCAATTCAAATCAAAATTCAATGCAGCCCATGTCGTTAATTGCTCATGAAGAAAAATCAACCGTAGAAAAAGAAATTCAGACTGCGAAGGGCGTTGTGCCTCGACTTCTGGCGCAGCAGCTTCAAATGATTCTTCTTCAGCGCCGGCGGGTTGAACTCGTTGCGCTGGAACTTTTTTAAATTCGGCGCGGACGGATTCCGTTGAAACGCCCAATCGCAACGCGGTTTTTTGCGCATAAGTGTCAATCAGAACCGCACTGCCGGTTTTATGAACGGCTTCGGCCATCGCGCGCAAAATGGAAATGCGGCCTTTGTCACTGTTCGCATCGTTTTGTTTGCAAAGCCGGTTCAAATAATAATCGAAAAATCCTTCTGCATTTTTGACCAGCTCCTGAAACTTTTCGCCGCCGAATTTTTTGATGAAGCTGTCCGGGTCATGCGGTGCAGGCACAACCGCAACACGCACAGCCAAGCCCGACGCGAGCAAGTGGTCGAGCGAACGAACGGCGGCATTTTGTCCGGCTTCGTCGGAATCGAAACAAAGCACCACTTCGTTTACGTAACGTTTCAAAATGCGCGCATGTTGCTCCGTGAACGCCGTGCCTTGCGGCGCGACGATGTTTTGCACACCGGCCATGAAACAAGCGATTAAATCCAACTGTCCTTCGCAAATGATGGCAAATCCCGCGTCAAGAATCGCGCGCTTGGATTTGTCGAGACCGAAGAAGATTTTGCTCTTGGTGAAAATCAGTGTTTCGGGCGAATTGACGTATTTCGCCGTCTTTTCATCGCCGGACAAAACGCGTCCGCTGAAACCGATGACGCGGCCCTGTTCATCGCAAATCGGAAACATGAGCCGTCCGCGGAAGCGGTCGTAATAATTTCCGGTTTCTTCTTTGCGAATGATGAGTCCGGATTTTTCGACGAGCGCTAAATCGTAATTTTTACTTTTCGCCCAATTGACGGTGTCGTCCCAATTTTCCGGCGCAGCGCCGAGGCGAAACAACTTTATCGCGTCCGCGCTAACGCCGCGCTTGGCTAAATAATTTCGTGCGGTTTCACCGGCAGCTTCGTTGAGTAAACAATTTTGCCAGCGCTGCGCAATTTTTTCGTGAATTTCAAGCAATTGGTCTTTGAGATGACGCGATTCCTGCGCGGCGGGATTGTTTTCCATTTCGAGCGGAATTTTTGCACGTTCGGCAAGTCGTCGCACGGCGTCCACGAAACCGATGTTTTCGTATTCCTTGACGAAGGTAAAAACGTCGCCGCCTTTGTGGCAGCCGAAGCAATGGAAAATTTGCTTGTGCGGATTGACGTTGAAGCTCGGCGTTTTTTCTTTGTGAAACGGGCAGAGCGCGGTGAAGTTCGCGCCGGCTTTTTTGAGCGGCAAATAGCCGCCGATGATGTCCACGATGTCGCTGGCGCCGCGGATGCGTTCGAGAGTTGCGGGAGAAATTCCGGCCATCGCGTAAGGCGACGACTACTTGTTCGTCGGATTTGCGGCTGGCTTGGCCGGTGCCGGGACAGCCGGGCTGATGGTTTGGTTGCCGAATTGAATCACCGCTTTGGGTTTTGGTTTTAGCGCGGGTTCATTTGGCGCGGCGGGAGCGGTGTTGTTGATAAACAACATGCCGAGATTATCTTTGGCCCATGGGCCGGCGGCAGATTTTTTGAAAACTTGTTCCTGAATTTGCTGCAACGTCGGGAAATAATCGCCGCTAAACCCGGCTTGGTCGCCACCGAAAGCTTTATGGACATAAGCCGCATGCGCATCAATGTCCGCCTGGGTGTAGACCGGCGCATTGAGCAACGCCAGCAGCACGATTAAAATACATATCATGCGAATCGCGCCGCCCAACATGCCGAGATAATATTCGGTGTTTTTAAATGTGTCACTTTTGGCGAGCCGTTCCGTGAACAATTTCCGCAGCACGCTGAAAATCAGCAACACGACAAATGCGAGCGTGAGGTAACCGCAAACGTAACCAGTGAGCTTCGTCCAGCGCATCGTGTTGATGTAAAATTGTCCGGCCAGCGAATAAAGAAAGCCGCACAGCGGCACGATGATGAGCCATTGCAGCAACGGAAGAAATTCGCGCGACATGCCATGGCGGCGTCCTTTGAAAATTCCCCACGCCAAAGCAAGAAGAACAACGCCATCGAACCAGCCGAGCGTCATCTGCTTGGCCACGGGTTGAACGGCAGCAGCGGCAGCAATCATGACCACGAGCATAAAGCCTGCGCGGCAAAAGCCAAATAAAATATTATCCGGTTAAAACTGCAAACGCGCGCGGAATTATCCTTTTTCAATGCACGCATACGCATTGTGATTGTGAATGCTCTCGTAATTTTCCGCCTCGACTTTATACCAGGTCACGCGCTTGTCGGCGTTCAATTTCACCGCCACGTTGCGCACTAAATCTTCGACGAAGACCGGATTTTCATACGCACGCTCGGTCACGGCTTTTTCATCCAGCCGTTTCAACAACGCGTAAAGTTCCGAACTCGCGCAGCTTTCGACGACCGCGACCAAATCTTCAATCCAAATCGCCTCGCTCGAACGGATTTGCAACGTCACCAACCCGCGCTGGTTGTGCGCGCCAAATTCGCTGATGGCTTTCGAGCACGGACAAAGCGTCGTGACGCCGACTTTTACCGTCAGCACAAAATCAATTTCTTTGCCGATGGCCGCCGCGTCGAACCGCGCCACGTAATCCATTACACCGTCCTTTTCCGTCACTGGCGATTTTTTTGTGAGGAAATACGGAAACTCAATTTCGAGGTGCGCCGATTCCGCATTTAATTTTTTTTGCAACGCGCGCAAAATGTCCGAAATGTTTTCCACATGAATCACGCTGCCGTGCGCGTTGAGCACTTCGATGAAGCGGCTCATGTGCGTGCCTTTGAATTCCTTCGGCAAATCCACAAACATGCCAATCGTTGCGACGGTATTTTGAATTGATTTTGCCTTGTCGCGCACTTGAATCGGAAATTTCAATCCGCGCACGCCGACTTTATCAATGCGCAACTCGCGATGGTCACGCTGGTTTTGCTCGTCGTGCATGGGCAGGACGGATTTCTTCAATTCCTCCGCGCGTCGCCGGACGGATTCGGGGCAATTTTTCATAATGCCAATTCTAGCAGCTCCGCCGGAATTGGCAAAATGTTCTCTTGAAATGCAAATACGGTCTGACAAATTTCTTGGCCGTGAAAATCGGAAACTTCATTGCGACCGCAATTTTTTGTGCAATCAGTTTCAATTCACTCGCCGCCGAAACTTTTCGCGTCGCCACTTACAACGTCGAAAATTATCTGGACGCGTCCACCGCGTCGCGCCATTTCGTCAAGTCCTCCGAAGCCAAAGCAAAAATTCGTGAAAGCATCGAAGCAATAAATCCCGACGTCCTCGCCCTCGAAGAAATGGGCACGACGAATGCGTTGATGGAATTGCGCGCGTCGTTGAAAAATGAAGGACAAGATTTTCCGTTCTGGGAATTTGTCGAAGGCGAGGATACGAACATTCATGTTGCCGTGTTGAGCAAATTCTCGATTGTCGCGCGGCATCCACACACGAACGATGAATTCCTTTTGGACGGAAAACGTTTTCGCGTGGAACGTGGATTTGCGGAAGTGGAAATTCAGGCGGCGACGAATTTTACGTTCACATTCCTTGCCGCGCATTTGAAATCGCAATTACAAACTCCAAACGCCGACGAAGCGCAAGAGCGACTTGGCGAAGCAAAAATGTTGCGCAACATCGTTGACGCGCATTTCAAGGCCAACGCAAATGCAAAACTGATTGTGCTTGGCGATTTCAACGATTCAAAAAATTCTGACGCAATGAAAGAAATCATTGGTCGCGGGAAATTCAAATTGACCGACACACGTCCTGCCGAACGTAACGGCGACAATTCTTTCGTTGAAAATATTTATCACGAGCCGCGCGACGTGACGTGGACTTATTTTTACGGCGCGGACGACACTTACAGTCGCATTGATTATATTTTGTTGAGCCCGGCGATGGCTAAAGTTTGGAAAACGAACGAGACTTACATTCCGACAATTCCAAATTGGGGAATCGGCTCCGACCATCGGCCAATCGTGGCGACGTTCGAGGAAAAATAATTTCGTCGTTACAATTTTTCCGGCTGCTTCATCAATTCGCCGATGCGCTGCAACAATCTGCCCGCCGCGCCGCCGTCGAGCACGCGATGGTCGAAGCTCAGAGTTAAATTTGATTCTGTCACCGGCACAAATTGATTTTTGGTTTCATCCCAAAATGGAACTTTGCGGCCTGCCCCCATGCCAAGCACGAGCGTTTGCTCCGGCAACGGAATCGGCGTCGCCCACGTCAACCCGAACGTGCCGTAATTGGTCACGGTCGCAATCGAGCCACCGGTCGCGTCCGCAGGAAGTTTGCGTTGACGCGCAAGGTCAATCAGTTCGTTGTAACGCTGCGTCAAATCTTTCAGCGATTTTTTGTCGGCATTTCGAATCACGGGAACCAGCACACCGTCTTCGGCTTCAACGGCAACGCCGACGTCAATCGAACCCGGATGAACAATTTTATTTCCGACGAGCCGTCCGGCGGGTGCGGAATTTTCCGCCAGCGCAATCGCCAGCGCGCGTAACGCGTAAAGCGCCGGGCCGGGTTTTGGATTTTGATTTTTGCGATGTGCAAGAACGGAATCCAATTGCACCGGCAACCCGACTGTCGCCAGCGGACGCGTCCAACTTCTTCGCATTGCGTCGGCAACGGCAACGCGCATGGAAGACGCGCCGCTGATTTTTTGCTGTTCGACATGCGCAATGAATTTTTCGAAATCTTCGACAGTCACGCGACCCGCCGCGCCGCTGCCCGCGACGCCGGATAAATCCGCCGCGCTCAGACCGAGTTCGGTCATGCGCGCTTTCAATCGCGGCGACAAATAACTCGCTCCCGCGGCATTTGCCGGAACCGGCAACCCGCGAACCGTCGGCTGCACGCGCGTGCGGCTGCCGTTGGTTTCAGATCTCGAAATGCGGTCGCTGTCGCCGCTTTTCGGCGGCGCAATATCCAATCCCAGACGCGCCGCTTCCTCTTTCGTTGCTTCGATGTAGCCGAGCACCGCGCCAACGGTGTAGCTTTCATTTAATTCGGCGGAAAAATTTTCAATTTTGCCGCTGCACGGCGAAGTCACGGACATCGTCGCTTTATTCGTTTCGACTTCGATGAGATTTTGGTCGGCGACGACTTTATCGCCGGGCTTCACGAGAAATTGAACGATGTTCGCCTCGGCGATGGATTCGCCAAGCTGCGGCATGATGATGGGAATCTGCGGCATAAATTATTTACGACCGTAAAAGATTTCTTGCTGCTGCTGCGACGCTGCGCGCCGTCGGACGATGCGCCGCCCATAAATTTGGATGATACGGCACCGGCGTATCTTTGGCGTTGAGCCGTTGCGGCGGCGCGTCGAGCAAACCAAAACCTTCACTCGTCACGCGCGAAATAATTTCCGCCGTCACGCCGCCCCACGGCCACGCTTCGCCGACACAAAGTAATTTTCCCGTGCGCGCGACACTCGCGACAATCGTGTCCGTATCGAGCGGTTTGACCGAGCGCAAATCTACAATTTCAATTTCCCAGCCTTCGCTCGACAATTCTTTCGCGGCTTCGAGCGCTTCGTGAACCATCGCGCTGTAAGTAACGACGGTTAAATCGCGGCCTTCACGCGCGATGCGCGCTTTGCCAATCGGCAGCGCCTCGCTCGGCAATTTTTCCGCTTTCAAATGGTAGTAAAGAAATTTGTGTTCGCAGAAAATTACCGGGTCGTCGAGCGCGACGGCTTCGAGTAACATCGCGTAAGCATCTTCAACCGTCGCCGGCGTCAAAACAATCAGGCCGGGATAATGCGCGTAAATCGCTTCGATGCATTGGCTGTGAAATGGCCCGCTGCCACTCGTGCCGCCGAACGGCAGGCGAACGGTAATTGGACAAGGAATTTGTGTGCGCCAGAAAAGTGTCGCCGCTTGATTGACGATTTGATTGAAACCGACCACCGAAAAATCGGCGAATTGCATTTCGATGATTGGCCGCATTCCTTCAATCGCCGCGCCTACGGCGAGGCCGACCATCGCATCTTCGGAAATCGGCGAATCCAAAACGCGTCCGGGAAATTCTTTCGCCAAATTTTTCGTGGCTTTAAATGCGCCGCCGAAATTGCCGACGTCCTGCCCGTAAATGAAAACGCGCGGGTCATCGCGCAAGGCGTGCGCCTGCGCTTCGCGAATCGCTTCGAGGTAAGTGAGGCTCATTTGTTTTTGGAACGCTCGTCGCGCACATGCACGTTGGCCGGAATTTTTATTTTACTTTCGTCAATTTCTCCACCGCCGAGATAGACAATCAATTGCGGCGCGGGAACCGGTTTGCCGAGATTTGATGCAACTGGGCTATCTTTGAAAATTTTTGTAAGCGCGGCGTTGGTTGAATTGTAAAGATTGTTCCAGCTTTCTGAATTCCAAACGACAAATTCCCAGTCCACGCGCGAATCTGATTTTCCTTCTTCACCAATTTTTGGGACGACGAATTGGTCATTCTTTGGGCCATTGCGAATGGTCAAATCTAAATTTGTCGCGTGAATTGCCGAAAATTTCGCGAGCGCTTCGGCAAACGCGTCATTGTCGCCACGATATAAAATATGATTTTCGCCGCCGCCGAACGGCGGACCTTCCCACCAGCCGATGGAAGATTGCAATTGCGCTACAGCAATCGAACCTTCGGGACAATTTTTCAAAAAATATGCGTCAATCGGCGGCGTTCCGGCTGCAATCGAAGCTTTTATTTTCACGTCCGCAAAAATGCAAATCGCAAAAATTAAAAAACTGAATCGAAATATTTTCATTGCTCGCCTCCTTCGCTCAAATGTTCCGACGCAATCGCGCGCCATTCTTCGGCGAACGGGTCGGGCGCAGGTTCGCGTTGCACTTGCGCGACGGCTTCTTCGATTTCGTGAATAATTTCATTTCGCAGATTCGCCAATTGCGTCGCGTCGGTAAATTTTTGGCGCAACAAAAATTCTTCCGCCACTTTCATGCAATCGCGGCCGAGCGGAGAATTTTTTAATTTCGCGTCAATGTAATCTGACGGGTCGTGTTCGCCGTGGCCGCAAAGGCGCAGAAGATTTGCGACAATCAACTGCGGGCCGCCGCCGTTGCGCGCGCGCGAAACCGCTTCGCTGACAATTTTTAAACACGCGGACAAATCTGTGCCGTCAACCGTTTGCACTTCCACGCCATAACCGGCAGCGCGGTCGGCGAGGCTGTCGCAGGCAAATTGTCGCGATGTGGGCGTGGAGTAGGCGTATTGATTGTCGGCAACAATTAAAATGAGCGGCAATTTTTCGACAGCAGCTTGATTGAGTGATTCGTGAAAGGCGCCGGTTGAAGTCGCGCCGTCGCCGATGCATGCGGCGCCGACGGTTCCAAATTTTTTCTGCAATTTGCGCGCGAACAAAATGCCGTTCACGACGGAAATCATCGCGCCCAAATGCGAAATCATTGGCAGCAAACCTTCCTGCGGCTTGCCGCGATGCACGTTGCCGTCGCGTCCGCGCATCGGACCAAGCGCGGAGCCCATGTAAGTGCGCGCGGCATCCAAAATTGTTTCGCCGAATGCCAAACGGCCCGCGGCATCGCGAATCAGCGGCGCAAAAACATCTCCTTTTTTCAGTGAAACACCGACGGACGCGCTCAGCGCTTCCTGGCCGCGCCCGAGAAAAACGCCGCCGTGGATTTTTCCGGCGCGATAAAGCGCGGCGAATTTTTCATCGAGCAGGCGCGCGAGCAGCATGAAACGATACGCGGCCAAAATTTTCTCCCGAAAGGCCGCGTTCTCGGATGAGCGAGCTTCCACCACCGTTTGCAACATACAAATAATTTTATCTCCAAATGCGCAGGCCAGCAATGTTTCTTTCCTTTGAAA
>JAJPKI010000036.1 GCA_021323835.1 Verrucomicrobiota bacterium
AACTCCCTGACCGCCGATATTCAACGTGCCTCCGGAAATGTTCATTACCGCGCCGCCGGTGCCGTTGCCGACATTGATGCGGTCGGCAAATGTCAGCGTTCCATTCACAACATTCAGCGTGCTCGTGCCCGTGCCGTTGCCGATAGCTTGTCGTTGGCCGGTGCCGGTGCCGTCGTTGCCGGTGAGCGTCAACGTCGGCGCACTGTTGGCTGTGCCGAAATTCAACGTGCCGCCGTTGAAAATGTTCAATGCGCCGGAAAAAGAATTTGATACAGATGTTGCGTTGTCGGCAATCGTCCAATTCGCCGTCGCGCTCGTGAGCAAAATATTTGTGGACGTCGGCGTGGAGAAATTGTTGACGAGTGTGCCCGCGCCGGAAAGCGTCGTGGTGATTCCTGTGCCGGTGTTCGCGGTGTCATTCCAGCCGCCGCCAATAGTTAGTCCGCCCGCGCCGCCTTCGAGCGTGCGCGAAGAGTTGTAATTCATTCCCAAATTAATTGTCTGCTGGCTCGAAGAACTATTCGTGATGTTTGCGCCGAGCGTAATGGAATTTCCATTCAGCGTAAACGCGCCTGCGCCTGCGCTGAAGGCGATGTTCGAATATAAATTCCCTGCCGGCGTATCGTTCGTGTTGTTGAGCCGCAAATTGCCGCCGAACGCGAGCGAGTTGCTCGCCGCAAGCGATGGATTCCAATTCGCATTGTCGCTCCAATTATTTCCGCTGGAACTGCCGCCGGTCCACGTGCTCCAGCCGGGCGCCGCGTTCACGACGTTGACCACAAGCGTCACAACATTTGTCGCCGATTGATTCGGTGAAGTCGCGATAATCGTCAGTGGATAAGTTCCGGCGGGCGTCGAATTGGAAGTTGTCGTGATGTTCAACACGTTCGTGCCTGCGCCCGCGGTTGTCGCCGGAACAAAATTTCCGCTCGCGCCAGTTGGCAATCCGCTAATGCTAAATGTCACCGTGCCGGTTCCGTTCGTCGCGTTGACGACGTTGGTGAAATTGGCGCTGACGCCTGCGATGACCGTTTGGGACAACGGCGAGGTGGTTAATCCAAACGTTCCGACGACGACATTGAACGTCAGGCTGTTTGTCCAAATTCCGTCAGTCGTGGAAATAGTGATTGCCGATGTTCCGGTTTGTCCCGCAGCCGGCGTGACGTTGATTGTCCGATTTGTTCCGCTGCCGCCCAACGTGAGGTTTGCATTCGGCACGAGCGTTTGATTTGCGGAAACCGCTGAAATTTGCAAGTTCGTTGCCGCGGTCGCTCCCAAGTTTCCAAAAGAAAAACCGATTGGCCCGCTCGAACTGCCCGGCGAAATATTTTGGTCGGCAATTGGCGAGATTTGTCCGGCAAATGCGGTCAACGCGATTTCAAAGGCGTTGCTCGTCGTGAACGTCCGTTGCGGCGCGACCTGCTCGCGACTTGAAATGCCGTTGGTGATTTCCAAACAATGGTCGTTAGTAAAGCAAACGTAATAAAGTCCGTTGCTTAAAACGATTTGGTCAATCTTGAACATTTCCTGGATGTTCGTCGTGCCGCTTGAAAGCGTGCCGTGGATTAGTGAAAGAAATTTATTTTGCAAAGCCGTGCCGGTTGGCAACGGAGTGGTCGTGGTAAATGCGTCGTAAGCGCCGCCGGTTAATTTTCTCGTCTCGCCTGCAATCCAACCGGAAAAATATGTGTTCGTTGGCGTGGACAATTCGCGATTCGGATATTTAAAATCGGTCGCGTTAATCGTCCAAACGCGCGGGTCGCTCGTCGGACGGTCAACGTGCAATCCGACGCGACCGTTCAATGCATATTGTCCATCCGCCGTGCCGACAACCGCTGAACCACCGCTCGCGCCCGCGACCAGCGGATTTCGCAAATTGATAATGTATGTGTCCGTGCGTCCGTCCTTGAACGTTACTTTCAATCCGCACGATTCAAGGCTGTTGCTCATCGTCAAGCGCGTGACCGATGCGATGTTCGTGACACCAGCGTTGAGCGGCTCGAACACGCTGACAAATAAATCCGACAGCGGTCCGCTCGTTACGCGATGGCGAACAATCGCTGACGCGCGTGTGAGTCCAAGATTGTTGAAGAAATTCGTCGGCACCGTGTCGTCGCGCGCGGGCACGGGCGTCCAGCCGAGATAAACGTTGTAAACACTTGGGTCAGCGGTCATCCACAGTTTCGTGTCGCGCGCGGTGGCGCGATTAGTGTCGGTGTAAAGAATTTGAAAATTTCCCGGCGCGGTGTTGCTGCTGACGCCACGGAAAAATCCGTATTCCGGCGTGTCGCTCGCCAGGCTCCACGTCTCACTGCCTTCGAGCATCGGATACAAATTATTATTTGTGATGAGCGCGAAGCTGCACTGGCCGGTCTGCGTCCAGCGCACCGAGCCATGAAATGTGTAATCATGCGTTGTGCCGCCGGTGACACGAAAAACATCCACGACATACGGCTTGGAAATGTCCACGGTATTGAGCAGCAGCATCCGTTGGAAGCGCGACGCCTTGCTCGAATACGCGCGGTCGCCGTCAATTTCCGTCAGCGCCAATCCGTTATTGCCCGGCTCGTAAAGCGTTAAATTGCCGTCGCCATAAGTGTCGGCATCGGGATAAGGCGTCTCATTCGAGCGGTCAACCGTTACGTCGTTCTTTTCCAAAATGTGTTCGCCCCAATTGCGTCCTATCGCGCCGTTGTAATAGCGCACGTTGCCGAGATATTCGTTGTTAAATGTCCACAACGTGAACGCCGCCGTGTCGCAGCGCATGTGATTATTGTCGCCGGGAAAATTCTGGTTCACCTGCACCGCCGTGCTGCTCGAAGTGCCCGCGCCCATCGAAACCGAGCCGTAAGCCGGCATCACCCACGAATTGCCGGCGTTGCGCGCAGAAAAATACGTGTTGAACGGCGTGTCGCCGAACGACGGCAATTGTCCGTTCGGCAACGCCATTTTCCCCCATTGCGCCTGTCCGTATTGCAACGTCGCCGCATAAATGACCGAGCGATTGCTGATGCCGATGAATTCACTGTTTGTGGCCGGACGTGTAAGAAAATAATTTTTTGTGTTGATGGCCGCGTTGACGTTCGCGTTCAAATAGCCGATGGAATAGCCCATGCCCTCCTCCAGTGCACCGTCGCGCCGAACTTTCTGCGTGACCGTCGCACCGAGATACTGGTCCATCCATTCGATATAATCCGGACGATTCAACACGCGCGCCACTTCCGGCAACACGTCGTAAGGACCCGATAAATTACTGTCAATCGCCACTTGCACCGGAACGTGATTCACAAAAAAATCGCCTTCGAAGAAAAAAATGTTCGTCGTGATGTAGTCGCGAACGTCGTAATTCATTTCGATGCTTAAATTCGTCAACGCCGCGCTGTCGTAAATCGCGTCGAACGCTTTCAACGGCGTGTCGCTCCATTCGTGCGCCAGACCGTTGTGGTCGCTCGCCAATTGCCGGTCCTGGTCCAAAATGTAATTCGTTCCCGTGCTGATGAACGAC
Source organism: Verrucomicrobiota bacterium (assembly GCA_021323835.1). Taxonomy (GTDB): domain Bacteria; phylum Verrucomicrobiota; class Verrucomicrobiia; order Limisphaerales; family UBA11358; genus UBA11358. The sequence continues at coordinate 3,506 of JAJPKI010000036.1, forward strand.
GCGCTGTTTTTGGCCGTGAGTGTATAAGTCGGATACCAGCGCGCCCAATCGAGCAACTCAATCGCGATGCGCCGCGCGTAATTATCGCGATTCGCTTGCGCCAAACTGCTGTTCACGTAAGCGCCGGAAAGATTGTCGAAATCGCCATCGCGTTTGCCCAATTGATGAAACGAAATGATGTTGTGAACAAATGTCTTGCTGCTCGTGCTGCCCGCGCGAAAATAATACGGCGCAAAATTCGTTTGGCCCGTGAACGTCACGACCGCTTGCGTTTGGATTTGATAATTCGTGGTCGCGGGAAAAATGGTCCCACTCGGCGTGCTCGTGATGTTGGTCGGATTATTTTGGCTCCACGACCAGCCCGTGTCGCCGGAAACCACTGCGGCGCCGAAACCATAATCTTCATTGCGCGGACCATAACGCGGCGTGAAAGAATTTGTGTATTGCGCCTCCGTCCACGTGTTCGTCACCGTGTTGGCCGAGCTGCCGCTGTTGGATGAAATGGACAAAATCGGATGCGGCAAACTGTCCGCCGCACGCAAATGAACAAGCGAAAGCGTGAATATTGAGACGACGAAAATCTGAGCTTTCATTGATATTGATTTAACCTCTGAAGTTGGCGATAGCAAAAAATCATTGGATGGTATTTAAGACGCAATGCAAAAAAATTTATTCAATAAATCGGCCGCAGAAAAGCGTAATGACTTTTGCCATTGATTGAAATAAACGGTTATGAGAGCTTAATTAATTCAGACAGCCAACTATTTTGTCATGCGCGCCAGCCGTCACGTTTTCGTCATCATCGCAACGCTTCTAACATTTTCCGCCGCCGCGCAGGTTCGCATCACGGAATTTATGGCAAGTAATTCCAGCGCGCTCGCGGACCAGGACGGCGACTTTTCCGATTGGATTGAAATTCAAAATACATCGGCAACAACTGTGAATTTGCAGGGTTGGTCGCTCACGGACAGTTCCGGCAATTTGAATAAATGGATTTTTCCCGCAACGAACATTCCGCCGAACAGTTTCATGATTATTTTTGCGTCCGGCAAAAATCGCGCCGTAGCCGGCCAGGAATTGCACACGAATTTCAAATTGAGCGCTGACGGTGAATATCTGGCACTCGTAAGGCCGGACAACTCCATCGCCACGCAATTTTCTCCGCAATTTCCGCCACAAGCTCCCGACATTTCTTACGGCACTGGCATGCAAACAATTTGGACGACGCTCGTCGCCAGCAATGCGTCGTTGCGTTACAAAATTCCGGTCAACTCCACCGACGACGTGACATGGACACAAACTAATTTTTCTGACGGCAGCTGGAATTCCGGCGTCAATGGCATCGGCTACGAAACGGGAATCCTTGACCCGCAGGAAACTTCCTTTGCCGCGAACGTTCTTGCGACCGCGCCGTATGCGTATTGGCGATTGAATGAAACGAACGGTCCGAACGCCGCGAGCATCGGTTCGGCGGGATTGAATTCGCAAGGCGGTTATCTCGGCAACATCGTGCTTGGCCAGTCCGGTCCGCAGCCGCCGCAGCATCCGACGCTCGAACAAAATAATCTCGCACCGGTTTTCAACGGCACGAATTCTTACGTCAACGGCCCGTATCAATTTTTGAGCCAATTACCGTCGTTCACCGTCGCCGGATGGATTAATTTGTCCGGCACGCAAAAAACCCGCGCGGGACTTTTCGGCCAAAACAACATCGTCGAGTTTGGTTTCAACAATCCCGGAAATCTCCATTTGTTCACGACGAAAGGCTCGCTCGATTACACGTATCCGTATCCGAATGGCGAATGGCATTATGTTGCCGCGGTTGGCGAAAGCAATTATGTGGCGCTATTCGTGGACGGAAAAGGCGTCGTTAGCAAAAATGTTTCCGGCTCAACGTTTGGCGACTCGGCGTTTTTCTTCAACATCGGCGGCGGCGGAATTTTTGATGCGACAACGAATTGGTTTCTCGGCCAGATTGATGAAGTCGCCGTGTGGCGCCGCGCGCTTTCGACGAATGAAATGGCCGGCTTGATTGCGACGAACACCAGCCAGGTCAATTACACCCCGCTCATTGCCACCGATGTGCGAACGCAAATGCTGAATTCCAATGCGACGGCTTACATTCGAATTCCATTTAACATTTCCGACCCACTGGCATTTTCGAATTTGAAATTGCTGATGCGTTACGACGACGGATTTGTCGCTTACATCAACGGTCACGAAATTTTCCGCACGAATGCGCCCGCAACCCTCGCGTGGAATTCAACAGCGACCGCGCATCACGCAAATGCGGCGGCAACGAACTGGGAAACATTCGATGTGACCGCCGCGAGAAATTTTCTGCAAGCCGGTGCAAATGTTTTAGCAATTCAGGGATTGAATTACAGCACGAACGGCTCGCATTTTTTGATTCAGGCACAATTGTTGGCTGAAGGCGAATCGGTCAGCGAAACCGGCTTGCGCTATTTCACGCAGCCGACACCGGGCGCGCCAAATGGAAACAGCGCGGCGGATTTAGGTCCAATTTTTTACAGCGCCGGACATTTGCCGAACGTGCCGCAGACAAATGATGCCCTCGTCGTCACGACGCGATTAGCGCAGGCGTTCAATTCCATTTCCAATGTCTCACTCGTTTATCGCGTGATGTTCGGGCCGGAAATTTCCATGCCGATGAATGATTCCGGCACAAATGGCGATGCAGTTGCCGGAAATGGAATTTGGACGGGCACAATTCCCGCGAGCGTTGCTTCCGCCGGACAAATGATTCGCTATTTCGTTACCGCTATGGACATCGTCGGAAATTTTTCGCGCTGGCCAATTTTCTCGAACACGAACAATTCGGCGCAATATCTCGGCACCGTCGTCGCTGACCCGACCGTTCAAACACTGCTGCCGGTCGCCTATTTATTTATCCAAAACACAAACGCCGCCGACACACAGCTCGGCGCGCAGGCGTCGCTATTTTA
>JAJPKI010000323.1 GCA_021323835.1 Verrucomicrobiota bacterium
GGATTCGCCGAAGGAAGGCGGGCGCGCGTTCGGTGGCGCACTATGCGGTCCGGTGTTTCATCAAATCGCCGAACGTTGCGCGAGTTATTTGAACATTCCGCCGGACGGAAATTTGCAAATACAAAACGCGCCGCTCGTGGCAACCGGCGCAAATTAGGATTTTGTGGACGAACGTTCTTTGAAATTTGTCGCTGAAGCCTGCGACGGAGAAATCCGGCGCGGCGCGGGCGGAATGCTGGTCAAAAATGTCTGCATCGATTCGCGCAAAGCGCAGCCGGGCGACTTGTTCTTTGCGATTTCGGGCGCGCATCATGACGGCCACGATTTTATAAATGAAGTTGTGGCGAAAAAAGTGGCGGCGGTCGTAATTGAAAAAAAAATGGTAGGGTCGTCGCGCCGCGACGACCGGACGGCGCAGCGCGCCATCCTTACCTGCGCAACAATTGAAGTTGAAGACACGCGAATCGCGCTCGGAAAATTGGCGGCGGCGTATCGGCGTGATTTTGATTTGCCGATTGTTTGTGTCGGCGGCTCGAACGGCAAAACGACGACGAAAGAATTGCTCGGCTCGGTTTTGAGCAAAAAATTTTCGACGGTTTGGAACGAAGCGAGTTTCAACAATGACATCGGCGTGCCGCTGACATTGTTGCGGATTGATAAATCGCATCAAGCGGCCGTGCTCGAAGCCGGAACAAATCATCCGGGCGAGCTGGCGCCGCTCGTGAAAATGATTCGGCCAAAATTTGGCGTGATAACGAATATCGGGCGCGAGCACTTGGAATTTTTTGGAAACGTCGCCGGCGTTGCGGAAGAAGAAGGCTGGCTGGCGGAATTGTTGCCAACGGACGGAATATTGTTTGTGAACGGCGACAATCAATGGACGGATGAAATTGTCCAGCGGACGAAAGCGAAAGTCGTTCGAGTCGGATTTGGCGAGAAAAATGATTGGCGCGCGGAAAAAATTCGATTGGACAAAAATGGTTCAACGTTTCGCGTGATTGCGCCGAAAGAAGAATTTTGTGGTGAGTATCGGATTAATTTGCTCGGACGGCATCAAGTGGCGAATGCGCTTTTTGCGGCCGCGGTCAGTGAGGAACTCGGTCTGGGCTGCGCTGAAATCCAGCGCGGCCTGGCCGACACCAAACCGCCGAAGATGCGGATGAATTTTTGGGAAGCGAACGGCGTCCGGGTTTTGGACGATGCCTACAATGCGAATGCAGACTCGACGATTGCGGCACTCGAAACGCTTTGCGATTTACCGTTGCAAGGCCGGCGGGTGGCCGTCCTCGGCGACATGGAAGAGCTCGGCGTGCACAGCGAAGCGGCGCATGCGGAAGTCGGCCGACGTGCGGCTGAATTGAAAATTGGGCAACTGTTCGCCGTCGGAAAAATGGCGCCGGTGGTTGCGAAAGCGGCGCGCGATGCGGGACTGACGCGCGTGATTGAACTAGAAAATGTCGAATCGGCGATGAATGCGATTAAGAATTTTTTGAAAGCGGGCGACGTAGTTTTGCTGAAAGCGTCGAGAGCATCGAAGTTAGAACGAATTGCGGAGACGTTGAAGTTGGAGAAATGAAAATTGCAAAAGTCATTTTAGGAATTGTTTTTCTAATTACGGCACTTGTTCTTGTGCCGTTCGGTTGGATTTTTTTCCGCTTCGTTGAAATTTGGTTCAAAATTATTCCGATTTTCTTTGAAGTTGGTTTAATTGCTTTTGGAATTTTTCTCATTCTGAAACGGAAAGAACCGCTTTCAAAAAAATCACAAACGTTGCTCATTCTGTTTTTAAGTTTATTGGTTTTGACGCCTGCACTTTTGGATTTGAAAATTCGTGCTGACCGAAAAGCTTTGCAATTGCGCGCGCAAGCATTTTTGAAACGTCCAATTCCAAAACTGCTCATTCCAAATTCTGAAGGAGAAGTTGGTGGATATTATGTGGACACGAATGCTGGCATAGCAAATGGAGTATTCGGATATTCCCGCGTTCTGATTGAACGGTATGCGACCAAGGGCAGAATACGCTGGTCTGCCGCAATACAAGGAGAGTTTGCCTGCACAGGAGACAACTGCCTTAACGCAAACATTTCTGATGAGGTAACCACCAATGAAGAAGTGCGCCTCTATTCGGCAGAGAGCCATGCCATATTGGCGAAGGAATGGCGAATGGGTTTTTGGCAATGGGTTGAAGATACGATTGAAATGAAACGAAGCATTCCGGAAATCGAAGAAGAAGATTTTCATCCCGCGGCAACAAATGAAGTTTCAACAGCGCAGAAGAATTGAAATTAAATGCTCTACTTTTTGAGCCAATATATTTTGGATTGGTTGCACCAGAACAATCCAAGTCTCGAAGCGCAGCTCTCGTGGCTACGGCTGTTCCGTTACATCACCGTGCGCAGTGCGGGTGCGGCGGTGACGGCGTTGCTTTTGAGCTGGTGGCTCGGACCAAAAATTATTCACTGGCTCAAGACTTTGAAATTTGGACAGGACTACGCCGACAAAGCCGAGGAAGCCGGCGGTTTGGCTGCGCGCGTGTTGAGCAAAAAGGGAACGCCGACGATGGGCGGCGTTTTAATCGTCACGGTTTTGGTTTTTTCAACGGTGCTATGGTCGCAATTGGACAACAAATTGATTTTGCTGACGCTGCTTTCGGTCATCGTGCTGGCGGGTCTGGGATTTTACGACGACTACGCAAAAATCATCCAGCAATCCGGCGGCGGCACTCCTCCGCGAGTGAAATTGATTGCGCAATTCGGCGTCAGCGCGTTCATCGGCATTTATCTCTGGCTCACGCCTTCGACGAGCAAACTGGTTTCGGAAATCATGGTGCCATTTTACAAATATCCGGTTGCAACGAATTGCGCGTGGCTCGGAATTTTAATTGTCGTGCTCGCGATTATGGGCACGTCGAATGCGGTGAATTTAACCGACGGCCTCGACGGTTTGGCAATTGGCTGTTCGCTCATCGTTGCATTTGTATTTCTCGTGTTCACCTATTGCGCGGGCAATATAAAAATCGCGACGTATCTGACAATTCCGCATGTCGAAGGCGCGGGCGAACTAACGGTTTTTTGCGCGGCGCTTATCGGCGCAGGTTTGGGATTTCTGTGGTTCAATTGTCATCCGGCGAAAGTTTTTATGGGCGACACGGGTTCGCTCGCGCTCGGCGGCGCATTTGCGGTGCTGGCCGTTTTGATTCAGCAGCCATTTATTCTTCCGATTGCCGGAGGAATTTTTGTTATCGAAGCTGTTTCGGTTATTTTGCAAACGAGTTGGTTTCGCTGGACGCGAATGCGGACCGGAACCGGTCGCAGGATTTTTTTGATGGCGCCGTTGCACCATCATTTCGAAAAGAAAGGCTGGTATGAATCGCAAGTGGTCATGCGCTTTTACATTTTGTGCGTGCTGTTTGCGGTCGTCGCGCTGGCCACATTGAAACTACGATGAAAACATTGCCGACATTGCAGAATTTGCGTTTTGCTCCTTGCGCGCGCGACGCAACAATGCTAAAAGATTTCGTGGAAATCGCAGGCAGCAATTTTGTTTCCGCATTGATAAAGAAAATGAATTTAACCCGTGGCGAAATTTTTAGAGGGAAAGTTTCGGCACGGCAAAATCAACTCAACACAACCGACCTCGAAGAAAGGACGCCGCGCGCGCCAAACTCATGAATAATCCAAATCCATTCGTCCCACAAGGCTCACTGCTCGAACAACACAAACGCCGTTCACGCATGAAGCTCGGCGTTTTCTGCGCCGTCGCTTTGAGCGTCTGCGGCTTGAGCGCGATGCTGATTCAAGGCTGCAAGCGCGAAGAGCAAGCGCCGACCGACCAAATGGCGCAAGTGGACACGAATCCGCCGACGCCGATGCTGGACACAAATCCGCCAGTCGTGGCGACGAATCCGCCCATTGCACCGGTCGTTGTGCCGACAGTTGTCACGCCGCCAGCGCCAACGACA
>JAJPKI010000242.1 GCA_021323835.1 Verrucomicrobiota bacterium
CGCGCATCCTTTCGGAGGCTGCCGGTTTCCCGACGCCATTCTCCACGGCAAGCGGAGTTTTCGGCCTCGTAGCAGGGCCGTCCAGCGCCTTTCGGTCGCTGAATTTCGAGTGAGGCTTTTCAGCTTGCTTCAACTGGTGGTTGCGCCACCGATTTGCAAACCAGGTCAAGACACGCCTGCGATTTTCTTTCGCGTCTTGACCACTGGCTTCGGGTCAGCCACCGCTTTTGGCGGTGCGTTCGCCCGCAGCCACGGGTCTCGCCTCTTCACTCTTAGATTGCTTTTTCACACAGTCCAGCGGTGCCGTTTTTAACATCGCCGGCCTTCGGAAGGTATTTCACGCGACTTGCCCGGCCATCGTGACCTTCCCGTTGCGCGACTCTTTTTGTTGTCCGCCTTTCGGCGTCTTTCTTTTGGCGACTTCAACTTTTTAATTTTGAATTCCGCCAGAGTCTTCGCACCGTGCTGATACGCAGTAGCAACCGTTTGCCTGTTTTCGGCAACTGCGATTCGCTCAGGTTCGAAACTTTCCTGAACTACTTGATTCGACTTGGAACAGTTTCTAATCGTCCCTCGCCGCAAGCTCCTCATTCGCTTTTGACACGCGCGAACGTGCCAGAGGAACCCGTGAATTCTGCCTCGTCCCAACTTTTGCCGGGATTCAAGAGGAGTTAAGCCAACCAGCCTGACCTAACTTTTCCCCGCTCACGCGGGATTATCCGTGAAACGAACAACTTTGATTTTACTCTCGACTGCCCGCTTCGTTCTTTCAATGAACTGCGAACACTGTAGCAAATTTTTCGGTTCCTACAATGAATTGATATGCACAGCTTGTTCACCGAAACGCGCCGGTGAAAAACGTGTGAACAATGCAAATAAATCAATAAAATCAATGTGAATTTCATGTCGTGAATGTGAATTATTCACAGCAATTTCCGACGAAAAGTAACGCTGGTGAACAAGTTGAATATCGAAATTTGCAATTTTTTTTGCCTGCGCATTTAATTTACGCTGAAGTTTTCTTGGGCTTAAATAATTTCGCAGCTTCTGCATGTGCAAACACCACGTCAGGGTCGCGTTGCAAAGCATCGAAATAATGACGCGCAAAACCTTCGCTGGTTTCAGATGCAACGAGCATGGCGGCGCTTTCTTTGACGAGCGCATTTACTTTGTCGGCGGTGAGCGGTTCTTTTTTGTCGAGCGCTTCGTCCATGGAAACGATGAGCAGCGAAATGGGATGCAACCACGCAAACCACGGGTCGGTCGTCAGCAATCTCAGCAAATGATTCGGTGATGGAATTTTGCCGAAAGTCTTTTCATAAGTGGCAGTCTCGGAATCCACGAGCGTCTTGTGCAATTTGAGCAGCGCATCGCGGACTGATTGAAGGCGTTCGTGAATCTCGGAAGATTTCAAATTCGTTTCCATGAAACATTTTACACCATTTCACAAATACGGCGAAAATAATCTCGCAATCGCGTCGCGCAATTTGATTGGCAATGAACGACTATCCATTTCCTTCAGAGTGACTTCGCGCGCTGTGGAAATTTTCCTCTGCATGAATTTTTCCATTTCATCGGCAAATTCGCGGCCGTAGCACTCGACGTTCAATTCAAAATTCAAACGCAAACTGCGCGCGTCCCAATTGGCCGAGCCGAGAAAAACCCAGTGGCCGTCCACAATCATCAATTTGGAATGGTCGAATGGTGGCGGCGTAAGCCAAATGCGGCAGCCGCGTTCGAGCACTTGCCACCAAAGCGCGCGGGACGCCCATTGCACGAACGGCAAATTATTTTTGGACGGCAAAATGATGTCCACACGCACGCCGCGCAGTGACGCGAGGTTCAATGCGGTGAGAAGAGCAATGTCCGGTAAAAAATAGGGCGTGAGAATTTGAATTGAACTTTGCGCGTCGGCGAGGGCGGCGAGCAACGTCAGGCGCAATTTGTCGTAATCGGCGTCCGGTCCGTCCGAAATGGCGCGGGCGATGACATTGCCGCGCTCCGATAATTGCGGAAACCATTTTTCGCCTGCGAGCTTTTCTTTCGTGCAAAAATACCAATCACTGCCGAACGCTTCCTGCAATTGCGCAACGACGGGGCCTTCAACACGGAATTGCAAATCCTTCACGGGACTTTTCGGTTTGTCACCGAGAATATTTCCGTGACGAATGTTCATGCCGCCGGTGAAAGCAATTTTGCCGTCAATAATCAACGACTTGCGATGATTGCGCAGATTAATCGTCGCGACGCGCCACGGCGTGAAGATTGATGTCGGCAAAAATTTTGCGAACGGAATTTTTTTGTGTTGTAGCCGATAAGTAATCGGCGGAAATGAATAACGAGTGCCTGCGGCGTCAATCAACACGCGAACTTCCACGCCGCGTTTCATCGCGCGTTCGAGCGCTTCAACAAATTTCTTTCCGCTGGCGTCGTTGTCGAAAATGTAAGTGCAAAGTGAAATGGTTTTCTTCGCAGAATCAATCGCGTCAAGCATTGCAGGAAATGCTTCGTCGCCATTGACGAGCATGGACATTTTATTTCCGGTCGTCAGCGGACGCTTGGCGATTTTTCCGACGACCATCGCGAGCGTTTGCAAATGTTCCGCTTCAAGTTTTGGCGATTGATAATTTTTAGGAACACTTGAACCGGCCAGCGGTATTCCGAGTGACACGGCACGGCGGCGGATGCGATTGACGCCGAGTGAAAGATACAGAATTGGCCCGACCAGCGGCATCAACCAGACGACGCCAATCCAAAGCGTGACAGCACGCGTGTCGCGTTTATTCAACAACGCATGAATCGAGGCAAGCACCGCGCCCAGAAAATGAAAGCCCGCCGCGATGTGCGGCCAGTATTGCGAGATTTTATCGAGCCAGTTCAATGCGTTTGCGCGCCGAGCCATTCGACGGCATTGCTGATAATCTTTAGCGGCTCGGCCTGAAAGTAAATCGGAAACGTCTCATGGCCTGGACCGAAATAAAAAACTTTTCCTTTGCCGACGTTCCACAACATTCCCGCGCGGAAAATTTCGCCTTTCTGCGAATGCTCTTCGAAAATCACTTCGTCCGGCTTCGGCACGTGGAACGGCTCGGAATAAACTTCCGTGTGCGGAATTTCAAATGACGCGGGCACGCTGGCGGCAATTGGATGATTCGTCGCCACGGTTTGAATCGTCACCGATTCGCCGGTTTCACGCCAATGCGTGATTTCGCAAATCGGCAAATACACCAATGCGATGGGTTCATGTGCAGGCCAATTCGTCCGCATCTCGATGCGCGGCGTAATCGGGTCGGTTTCCAACGGGTCTTTGTAGGCGACGGGCAAAATAAATTCCGTTTTCGTGCCAGCGGGAATTGTTTTCGCCGCGTCTTCGCGCGTGCGTTCGTTCATCGCTTCGATAAAAACGTGCGAGGTCAGCGCTGAATGCAAAATGACCAGCGACAATTTTCCTTCTTTCACGCGCTCGACGATCTGTTTCACTTTCGCGTCGGGAACCAATTTATTTCTCGTGTGCGACCAATAGACAACCACGTCGCAATTGGAAATGGC
>JAJPKI010000306.1 GCA_021323835.1 Verrucomicrobiota bacterium
GAAGTGCGTTTCAACTGCATGAATAAAGGCGATTATTGCAATGCGAGTTATTCACAACGGAGAAAGAATTTTTCCAAATAATGTCGAAATTTATCCGTTGTGAGCAAATTGTTTCTCGCAAGATGTTGCGACAAAACTTTTCAATGCGCTCGCAATGAGCAATAGTGATTCGACGAAATGTTAAAGGTCAAAGACACATTACGCGCGACGGTGCACGTGACTTTTGATGGACGTGTCATCAAAGCTTATCACGGCCCGAATGCGCGCGAGCGGTTCGACAATGAAACGAAGGTTTTGAAATTTCTCGAAGAGAAGAAATGCAATTTCGTGCCGCGCCTGCTCGAAGCCAATGCGGAAAAATTGCAAATCATCACCACGAGCTGCGGCCAGCGTGTTCAGCAGATTGACGATGCGCGTGTAAAAGAATTATTCGCTGAATTGGAAAAATTTGGCGTGCGTCATGACGATGCGGATCCGCGGAATATTACTTATCGCTTTTCGGACGGACGCTTTTGTTTGATTGATTTTGAATTTGCCACCATTCTTCCCGAGTCGAAATCGCAATGAAACTCTTGCGCAAAAAGAAAATTCCGTCGCTCAAATGGTCCGGCTGGACGGACACGGGCAAAGTGCGCAAGAACAATGAAGATTCATTTCTGGGCGTGCAATTCGACGCGCAAGAGATTCATCGTCTGGGCAAATTCGGCGAAGCTTCGACAGAGAAAATGGATTTTTGTTTCGCCGTCAGCGACGGGATGGGCGGGATGAAAGCGGGAGAATTTGCCAGCCACATTGCGGTGGAGAAAATCACGACATTGATGCCCAAGTCGTTCAAGCATTCGGCCACGGGCTTGCAGTTGGGATTTGCCGATGTGTTGACAGAATTATTTTCGGAAATTCATCGCTCGCTGGTTTATGTGGGCAGCAGTTACGAAGAAACGGAAGGAATGCAGACAACGTTGAGCCTCGCGTGGTTCACGCCGGGCTGGATGTATCTCGGCCACATCGGCGACAGCCGGATTTATCATTTGCCGAAAGGCAAAAAGGAAATCAAGCAGCTCACGCACGACGACACGCACGTCGGCTGGCTGTATCGGCAGGGACAAATTTCAGAACTCGAAGCGCGATTGCATCCGAGGCGCAATTCATTGCAACGCGCACTCGGCGGGGGAAATCAATTTGTGGACCCGCAAATCAGTTCCGTTGCGTGGCAGCCGGGGGATATTTTTCTTTTGTGCACGGACGGTTTATTTGAAGGACTTTACGACAGCAGCATTGTGGATTTGTTGCGGATGAAATCGGAAAATCCGGCGAAGGAATTGGTGGATGCTTCAGTAAAAAATTCTGGTCGCGACAATACGACGGCTCTCGTGATTCAGGCGGTTTAGAATTGCGTAGCAGCCAACGTGAGTTGGCTTGTTTCTTTTCTGAATTAGAGCGGACTTACGTCCGCTGCTACGATTCGGAAAAAATAAAAAACGGCGGACAACTTTCGTCGTCCGCCGTCTCAGTTCCCCCACTCGTTTAAGGTCAGCCGTGATAGCCTTCTTCGCCGTGTTCTGCCACGTCGAGACCGGCCATTTCGACTTCTTCAGTCGGGCGCAAGCCAACGAACAATTTCGTGATGTAGGCGAGAATGATTGTGCTCGGAATGACGAGCGCAAGCGTCACGCCGACCGCTTTGACCTGTTCCCAAACCAATGGTTGAAAAACATGGTCGGTGACGTAAGCTTTCAAATTCGTCGCGAGGTTTGCATTCACTGCATTGCGCGCGAACATACCGGTCATGATGGCGCCCAAAGTTCCGCCGATGGCGTGAACACCGAAAGTGTCCAACGCATCGTCGTAACCAAGCCAGCCTTTGACTTTATTCACCATGAACCAGCAAATCACGGCAACGGCGATGCCGATGACAATCGCGCCTTGCGGAGTGACGTAACCGCAAGCAGGAGTGATTGCCACAAGACCGGCGACTGCGCCAGAGCAGAAGCCGAGCACTGTCGGCTTGCCGCGGAACAACCAGTCGCACATAGGCCACACGAACGAGGCAATCGCCGTCGCGATGGTCGTGGTCGTGAAGGCATTTGCCGCAATCACGTCGCCGGCGACCGCGCTGCCAGAGTTGAATCCATACCAGCCGACCCAGAGCATTCCGGTGCCGATGTAAGTCAACACAAGGCTATGCGGTGTGAAATTACCTTTCGGGAAACCAAGTCGCTTGCCGAGAATCAAGCAAAGGACGAGACCGGTGTAACCCGATGTCATATGCACGACGGTTCCACCCGCGAAGTCCATTGCCTTAATCTTTGCGCCTGCGTTCCATACGCCGTTCATCAAACCGTTGATGCCCCAGACCATGTGGCCTTGCGTGAAATAAACCACGAACATCCATAACGTGATGAACACGAAGATGGCTTTGAATTTCATGCGCTCGGCAATGGAGCCAACGATGAGCGCCGGAGTAATGATGGCGAACATCAATTGGAACATGGCCAGCACGTTTTCCGAAACCCAGTAGGAATAATTTCCGTTGGGAGCGGAAGTGACGTTGTTCATCATCCAGCAAACTTTTGGGTCGCCGACGATGCCTTTAACCCAGTCTTTGGTCATGTCGCCGGTGCCGCCGAAAATCATTCCGTAGCCGACGAACACCCAGAGGATGGTCACCAGGCCGGTGATGAGGAAGCATTGCGCGAGCACGGACAATACGTTTTTGCGGCGAACGAGACCGCCGTAGAACAATGCGAGGCCGGGCAACGTCATGAACAGCACAAGCGCCGTGCTGGTAAGCAACCATGCGTTATGGCCTGCGCCCGGATAATTAACGGTCGCGCCAGTGCTGTTTTGCAATCCGCTATTGATAATTGGCGAAGTGACAACGACATTGCCATTCGTATCTTTCAATGGGGCGGTTGGGTCGCCGTTGGAAATGTAAGCTTCGAGTGATTCGAGGCGTTGCTCCGTTGAAGCGGGCGGCGGCGTGTTCGTGCCATCCGCGCGCGCTGACATCGAAGCGAACGCCGCGGTTGCCATCAAAGCGATTGTTAAAATAATTCGTTTCATAATTTTGATTTGATTGAAGTTCAAGTTGGGTTGTGACTTAAACAGCAGATTCGCCTTTCTCCTCGGTGCGGATGCGCACGGCGGTTTCGACGGCGGAAACAAAAACTTTTCCGTCGCCGATTTTGCCGGTCTTGGCGGATTTGATGATCGCCGCAACCGCCGCGTCGGTTTGCGTGTCGGCGACGACGAGTTCGAGTTTGATTTTCGGCAGGAAGTCCACGGTGTATTCGCTGCCGCGATAGATTTCGGTGTGGCCCTTCTGACGGCCAAACCCCTTGACTTCAGTGACGGTCATGCCTTCGATGCCGATTTCGCTGAGGGCGTCCTTCACTTCTTCCAGTTTGAATGGTTTAATAATCGCTTCAATTTTCTTCATAGGTTTAATTGTAATTTGTGCCGCGCATTGGCCTGTCAATCCGCGATGCGGACGGCTTAAGCAATGCCAATGCCAATGCGAAAATACTTTCGACCAACAATGCAAATCGCCTTTATTTACAAGGCTTAAATGCGACAAGAAAAGTTCTTCACAATTTTTATGAATGGCGCTTCTGTTCTCTTTTGCGCATGGGAAGAAAATTTAACCAGCAACGGAAATTGGTGAATAAACCGGAAATATTCGGTGAAAAAGAAATGGTCGGAGCGACAGGATTTGAACCTGCGACGTCTTGGTCCCAAACCAAGTGCTCTAGCCAGGCTGAGCTACGCTCCGACGACTGAAGTCTGAATTATGAATGATGAATGGTGAAAGTCAATCGAAGCTCGCAAGTTTCAACCCCCGACCTTTTGTGATTGGACGCTCCCAACATTCCTGCTAAATTATTTTTGTCATGTCAACTGAAGCGCCCGCCGGTCAAAAGAAAATCAACCTTCGCCGTCCCGACATCATGGAAGCGGTGCAGGCTCAAGTGCTGTCACATTATCGCAGCGAACTGGTCGAAAGTATTCGCGCCAACGGCGGCATGCTTTCATCCGGCGATTTAACCGTCAAACTCGCAAAAGAATTCGGTTTTTGTTACGGCGTTGAACGCGCGATTGATTTGGCCTACGCCGCTAAAAAATATTTTTCCGAAGTGTCGCCGCACACGCCGATTTATCTCCTCGGCGAAATCATTCACAACCCCGAAGTCAACGACCAGATTGACAAGATGGGCATCAAAATCATTTCGCCAAAACCGACGGATGAGGAATTATCGCAATTGCAATCGGGCGACGCAGTGATTATTCCTGCATTCGGCACGGAAGTCGGCACGCGAAAAAAAATTGAGGCCAAAGGCTGTATTCTCGTGGACACAACTTGCGGCGACGTGATGAGCGTTTGGAAACGCGTCCGCCAATATTCGAAGGAAAGCGTCACGAGCATCATTCATGGCAAGGCGAAGCATGAGGAAACCAAAGCCACGACTTCGCAAGCGCGCGCTTACGGCAGCGGACATTATCTCGTCGTCTTCAACCTCGCGGAAACCGATTACGTTTGTAATTACATTTTGAACGGCGGCAACAAGCACGAATTTCTGGAAAAATTCAAAGGCGCGCATTCCGACGGCTTCGACCCTGATTTGCATTTGCAGGCCGTCGGCGTTGCGAATCAAACAACGATGTTGCGCGGCGAAACGGAAGAAGTTCAGCGCCGTTTCAAAAACGCGATGATTAAAAAATACGGCGAGCCAAACATCGAAAAGCATTTCCGTTTCTTCGACACGATTTGCGGCGCCACGCAAGACCGACAGGACGCGCTGGAAAAACTTTTGGTTCAGCCGATGAACCTGCTCATCGTCGTCGGCGGCTACAATTCTTCCAACACGTCGCATCTCGCCGAAATGGGCGAAGCGAAATTACCGACGTATTTCATCAAGAACGCGGCGAAAATGGAATCGGACAAATTGATTCGCCATTACAATCAACACATTCGCGAAGAAATCGAAACACGCGATTGGCTGCCGTCCGGCAAAATTACCGTCGGCGTCACCGCCGGCGCCAGCTGCCCGAACAATTTGATTGAAGACACCATTCGCCGGCTGTTTGAATTGCGCGGAATTTCAGTTCAGGAATTGCTAAAGAATTAATTTCATGCCGCGCACGCGACAAGAACTCGAACAAATCGAACGAAAATCGCTCGCTCCGTTTGCGCAATTTAGCGGCGACACCCGTGGACGCGAATTTTCCGAACCGCCGCCCGAATGGCGCACACAATATCAGCGTGACCGCGACCGCGTCATTCATTCGCGCGCCTTTCGCCGGCTCGAATACAAGACACAAGTTTTTCTCAACGGCACCGGCGACCATTTGCGCACGCGGCTCACGCACACGATTGAAGTCGCAGCCATTTCGCGCAACATTGCCAGCGCGCTGCGACTGAATTCCGATTTGGCGGAAACGATTGCCCTCGCGCATGACCTCGGCCATTCACCGTTCGGTCACAAAGGCGAAACGGTTTTGAACCAATTGATGCGCGGTCACGGCGGCTTTGAGCATAACCTCCAAAGCCTGCGCGTTGTCGAAGAACTCGAACAAAAATATCCAAAATTTTCCGGACTGAATTTATCGTGGGAAGTGCTTGAAGGCTTGGCGAAACATCAAACCGCGTTTGACCGACCCGGCATCAGCAAAAGTTTCATCGCCAAAAATCCCTCCCTCGAAGCGCAAATCGCGAATCTTGCGGATGAAATCACTTATTACAGCCACGATTTGGACGACGGTCTCGATTCCGAATTGCTTTCGGAAAAGGAATTGATTCGCAACGTCCGCATTTTTGCGCAAGCCGCAAAGCTCGTGAAAAAGGAATTTGGAAATCTCGCCGAAGAATCGCGCCGCTATTTCATCATTCGCACAATTATTGACATGCAAATCCGCGACGTGCTGGAAACCAGCGAGAAATTAATTCGCGAAGCCGGCGTCAATTCTGCCGATGATGTTCGGCGATTTCCAAAACCGCTGATTCAATACAGCGCTGGACGTCGCAAGCTGAACATTGAGTTACGCAAATATCTTTACAAAAATTTGTATTTCAATGAAGTCGTCAACGAGCCGCACATTCGTGCGAAGCAATTGTTGCGTGATTTGTTCGGCTATTTTGTAAAGCATCCCAAAGAAATCGGCGAGCAGGCGCGCAAACGCATCCGTAAAGACGGCAAGCATCGCGCGATTTGCGATTACATCGCCGGCATGACCGACCGTTTTGCCATTGCCGAGCATCAAAAATTTTTCGGCAACAAACTTAAATTCGCTCCATAACTTCGTCCGTCCGCAATTCCTTCAACAATTGCGAAACGGATTTCGTTTGATTCGGCAAAACTAAATCCGGCGCAATTTCGCACAACGGCTGCAAAACAAATTTTCGCAAATGCGCGCGCGGATGCGGCAGAATCAATTCCGGCGATTTGCGAATCTCATTTCCAAACGCAATCAAATCCAAATCAAGCGGACGTGGTTCGTTGGGAATTTTTTTTGGCCGTCGACCAAATTCTTTTTCCAGTTCGCGTAATTTAATCAGCAAAGATTCGGGCGTCTCTCCTGCCCTTGCCTTCAAACCGACGACGGCATTAATGAATTCCGGTGAATTGGGCGGACAAAAAACCGGGGATGTTTTCCACAGCGAAGATTTTTGAACCGACTCATCGGAAAAATTTTGCAGTCGCCCCACCGCGTCGGAAATAATTCTTCGTGAATCGCCGAGGTTTGAACCGAGCGCAATAAATACGAATTCTGAACCTTGAGTTTTGGGATTTGAGTTCAAGCCTGCTGTAAGCTAACTCAAAATTAAGAATTCAACACTTAAAACTATTTTAGCCCGAGCACGTCCTGCATGTCGTAAAGACCGGGTTTCTGTTTCACGACCCAAATTGCCGCACGCAATGCGCCGTTGGCAAACGCATCGCGACTCGACGCTTTGTGCGCAAGTTCGAGGCGTTCGCCTTGATTTGCAAAAACAACTGTGTGGTCGCCGACAACATCGCCGCCGCGAAGCGAATGAATTCCGATTTCGCCCGGCGCACGCTCACCGATTCCAAGCCGACCGTGTCGCGCAATTTTATCGAGCGATTGTTTGCGCGCCGCAGCGAGAATTTCCGCGAGCGTTTTGGCCGTGCCGCTCGGCGCGTCTTTTTTCATGCGATGATGCATCTCGATAATTTCCAAATCGTAATCCGCACCGAGAATTTCCGCCGCTTTGCGCGTGAGCCAAAACAGCGTATTCACGCCGGTCGAAAAATTGGAAGTCCAGACGATTGGAAGTTTCGTTTTAAATTTCAAAATTTCCGCGTGTTCATCTTTGGAGTGGCCGGTTGTGCCGATGACGATGGCTTTTTTGTGCCGCGAACAAAGTCCAGCGATGCCCGCCGTCGCAGCGTGGTCGGAAAAATCAATCACCACGTCCGCACTCGCAATGGTTGCGGGCAAATCATCGCCTTTGTCCACTTGCGCGACGATTTCGATGTCGCGAAAGTTTTTTGCGCACGCGACAAGCGCTTGTCCCATGCGACCTTTCGAGCCGACTATAATTGTGCGAGTCATACAAAAACAATTTGGGCTCGACAGAGTCTCGCCCCACCAAAAATACAAATTTCAATCCAGCACACCGCAACGTTTCATCGTCGTCCGCAGCACGTCCCAATTTTTTGGATTCATCGGCACGAGGGGTAAACGATATTCTTCCTCAATCAATTTCATCATCGCCAGCGCGGCTTTCACCGGCGTCGGATTCGTTTCGATAAACAAATCTTTGAACAACGGATAAAATTTCGCATGAATTTGTTGCGCTTTTTTCGCATTGCCGCGCAAAAACGCTTCGACCATTTGCGAAACTTCTTTGGGAATCACATTGGACGCCACGCTGATGACGCCTTGTGCGCCGACGGACATAAATGGAAGCGTCAATGAATCGTCACCGCTCAAAATAATAAATTTTTCGCCGCATGCCGCGCGCAATTGCGAAACGCGGTCGCAACTGCCACCCGCTTCTTTGATGCCAACGATATTTTTACAATCGGTCGCGAGGCGTTTGACCGTGTCGATGCCAATTTCAATTCCGCAGCGTCCCGGAATGCTGTAAAGCACGATGGGTAATTGCGTCGCGCGCGCGATGGCTTTGAAATGTTGATACAAACCTTCCTGCGTCGGTTTGTTGTAATACGGCGCGACTTGCAACGAGCCGTCCGCGCCGACTTTTTCCGCAGCTTGCGTCAGTTCAATTGCTTCGCTCGTTGCATTTGCGCCCGTGCCGGCGAGCACTTTAATTTTTCCAGCGGCAAATTTCACAGCGAGTTCGATGATTCGAATGTGCTCCTCGCAATTGACCGTGGGCGATTCGCCGGTCGTGCCAACGGGCACAATGCCGTCCACGCCGCCTTTGATTTGCATTTTAATCAAGCGTTCGAGCGCGTCCTCATCAATCGCGTTGCCGCGAAATGGAGTGACGATGGCGGTGTAAGTTCCCGTGAACATGACGCCATAGCATCGGAAAATGCAGGCAATTTGGCGAGACAATAAATTATTTCAACAGCGCTTCGGCATGTTTGCGCGTCACGTCGCTTTGGCCGCCGAGCATCCGGGATAATTCCGTCACCCGCTCCTTTTTGCCGAGCAGATTGATTTCCGAAATCGTCCGGCCATTTTTGATTTGCTTGGTCACGACGTAATGCGCGTCCGCGGGCGCAGCCACTCGCGGCAAATGCGTGATGCACAGCACCTGCCGCTTGGCCGCAATCTGTTTCATCTTTTCACCAACGGCATTTGCCGTTTCGCCGCCGACATTGGCATCCACTTCATCGAAGATAAGAACCGGAATTTCATCTTCGGCCGCAAGAACCGTTTTCAACGCCAACATCACCCGCGCCATTTCGCCGCTTGAAGCAATCGCACGCAGCGGTTTCGCCGGTTCACCGGGATTCGGCGCGAACTGGAATTCAATTTCGTCTAGACCAGTTGTGGTAGGGACGGCTCGCCGAGCCGTCCGTTCATCTGCGGTTTGGTCGTCTCGGCGAGACGACCCTACCTCTGAAATTGCCACATCAAATTTGCTTTGCTTAAATCCCAAATCTTCAAGTTGTTTGCTCACCGCTTTGGACAATTGCGGAATAATTTTCTTTCGCGCGGCGGAAAGTTTTTGTCCAGCTTTGGAAATTTCCAAATCCAACTTTTCCAATTGCGAATTAATTCGCACCAATTCCGCGTCGCGCGATTCGAGCGCTTGCAATTTCTTCTTCGCTCCGTCGCCAAACGCAATTACATCTGCCAGCGACGCGCCGTATTTGCGTTTGAGCGAATGAATCAAATCCAGCCGCTCTTCCAATTCCGCCAATCGCGACGGGTCAACGTCCACTTTTTCGGCGTAACGCGACAATTCCATTTGCAATTCACGCAACGACCCAACCGATTGCGAATGTAATTCAACCAAATTTGCCGCGCCGGAATCCACGCGTTGCAATTCCGCGAGCGTCCGGCCAATAACGCCGGCTTGCGTGAGCAACGAATTTTCATTCTCGCTCAACGCGTCGAGCACGGTTTGGCTCAATTGCAACAACTTTGCCGCGTTGCTGGCGCGATTGAATTCTTCCGTGACGGATTGCTCTTCGTCCGGTTGCAAACGCGCGGTGGAAATCTCTTGAACTTGAAATCGCAGTAAATCCAATTGTTGCGCGTAAGTTTTCTCGTCAACAATCAGCGACGATTTTTCATTTTCTAAACCCGAACGACGCCGGACTAATTCACCAAACGCTTCGCGTTCTTTTTCCAATTTACCGAACGCATCCAGAATCAACAATTGCTTCGCCGGATTGAGCAGCGATTGATGGTCGTGCGGGCCGTGCATGTCCACCAGCCATTCGCCAATCGTTGCGAGAACATTCAGGGTCGTCGGCGAGCCGTTGATGAATTGACGATTGGTTCCGGCTGCGGAAAACGTGCGTTTGAGAACAAGTTGGTTGTCTTCGCACGATTCAATTCCATTTTCTTCGAGAAAAGATTTCAGCGGCGCGCGAAGTTTTTTGACATCAAACACGGCTTCGACCGAGCATCTGTCCTCGCCACTGCGAATCAAACTGCGGTCGGCGCGTTCGCCCAAAACCAGATTGAGCGCGCCGATGATGATGGATTTGCCTGCGCCGGTTTCGCCGGTGATAACGTTGCAGCCGGATTGCAATTCCAGCGTGAGGTCGGTCACGAGAGCGAGATTTTTGATGCGTAACGTCGCGAGCATTTGCTATTTCGCCAATTCGACAAAGTTTTTCAGCAATTGCAAACCGATGCGCTGGCTTTTTTCGGGATGAAATTGCGTGGCAAAAACATTGTCGCGCCAAATCGAAGATGCAAATGTGTTGCCGTAATCGGTATTTGTCGCGACGACGGATTTATCTTTCGGTTGTGGAAAAAAGCTGTGCACGAAATAAACGTAGCTGCCATTTTCGATGCCGCGATACAAGGGACAATCGCCCTTCGTGATTTCGATTTGGTTCCACCCGATTTGCGGAATTTTTAATCCGTTCTTTTCCGAAAATTTAACGACGCTGCCTTTGAAGATGCCGAGTCCGGCGGCGCAGGAATTGAATTCTTCGCTTTTCTCGAATAACGCCTGATAGCCAACACAAATTCCGAGAAACGGTTTGCCACTTTCAATAAATGTTTTTGCCGCGTCGAGCAAATGCTGTTTCTGCATTGCGTTGATGCAATCGTCGAACGCGCCGACGCCCGGCAAAACCATCGCGCGCGCGTCGCCGATTTCCTTGGGCGATTTGACCACGCGCACGTCCGCGCCGACTTTGAGCAGCGCTTTTTGCACGCTGCGCAAATTGCCGGAGCCGTAATCCAGTAACGCAATCACGAAATCATTTTAACCACAGCCGTCGCGGATGAACACGGATTTTTCTTCCGAGTGAAGATTGTCTGGCGGGAGGCAAATGGAATCGAAAGTTTATTCCGCGCCGTCGGGGAAAAAAGTGACGGTGGAATCGTTGTCGAATTTGAAGCGATAATCTTCAAGCAGGCAAAGTTCGTCGCAAAATTTCAAATGCCGCTGTTCGACGCCGTAAATTCTAAATGGTTGGCTGGCTTTGGCCCATTTGAGGCACAATTCTTTCCAATTGTCCGAACCGGTCGTGGCAAAATTTACAATCTGCTTTGTCATACACTGCTCGCTTCTGATTTCCAAAGTGCGGAATATGCTTCAAAAATTTGTCCTGTCAATGGACACAGTCACAGTTTCTGTAAATTTTTTATTTCGCTTATGCAATCGCAACTTTTTTGAGATTTTCTTATTTTGCCGAACGGTTTTGTAGGACAAAAAACGGCGGCTTCATTTCTGAAACCGCCGTTGCGACAGTAACCGGACGGCGTTGTCGCGCCGCCCGATGATGCGTCCGGTTAATTGGTTTTGTAGATGATGTAGAACCGTTGCGGCACGTTTGTGCTGCTCGTGTCGGTCCACGACATCGCCGCCGAGCCGGTCAAGTTCGTGGCGATGGTTGTCCACGTCGTGTCGGTGAGATTGCTCTTGTAAGCAATCGCGTAAACGTCGCCCGTCGCAGCAGACCAATTCAATTTCATTCCGCTGGTGGCAGAAACTTTGGCTGCCGAATCCACGTGGACGCTGGCCGCAAGTTTTTGCGCGGAAGTCCAATTGGCTGAATTGGTCGTGCCGCCGGACGAAGTAGAATTCGTAGAACCGAGTGCGGATTTGCCTGCGTAATCGAACGTGGCTTTGCCGTTGTAGAGCGCGTAGTCCATGCCTTGCAACGTTTGGCCTTCGAGACCAACCGCGCTGGCGGGAACTTCGAGCTTCACCCACCCGCCGGTCGCAGGCAACGCGCCCGCGTAATAGCGGCTGCTCGTGCCGTTCGAACCGTAGCCGATGCTGTTCGTGCCCCAATAGGCGCGATGTTCCCAACTGCCGTTCGCGTCGTTCCACGAGAGCATGACTTCGCTCGGCGGACTCGCCGGGTCGAGATAAACGTAGGCGAAAACTTTGTCGCCAGTATTTACCGCGAGCCTTTGTGAAGCATAATTGAAATAATGCTCGTGCAATCCAGCCGCGTTCGCGGATTGATGCGCTTTCGTGCCGGAGAATGGAGCGGGACTGGTCGTCACCCAATTCCACGTGTCGCCGCCATCGGACGTGCCGCTGGCACCGGCTGGTAATGCGTCGTCAACCCACACAGCATTCGTGTAAGTCGTGGTTGTGGAATTCGTCGTCGAACCTCCGCCTGTCGAATTTGTCGTGGAACCACCGCCGGTGGAATTGGTCGTGCCACCACCGGTGGAATTGGTTGTCGCGACATAATTCGTCGTGATGTTCATCGTTGTGAAATACTGCGAGCCGAGGTTGTAGCTCGGGTCGGTGTTCAAGGTGAGCAGAATCGTTTCCGGATTTGCGCCGGTTTCGTTGCCAATCGCTTTGATGACGAGATTGGTCGAGCTTGCGCCTTTTGGAATCACGATGGTCTGCGGCATGTCGCCGTTCGGCGTGCGATAATCGTCCCATTTCACCGCAGAACCGGCCATCGTAAAGTTGATGGTAATCGCATTCGTGACCGGTGATGCGGTCGTGAACGTGAACACGCCGTAATTCGTCGTGCCGATTTGTGCGTTCGGAACGCTTGCGGTAACGCTGACGGTCGGCAATGAATTCACCGCGAAGAAATTCGTCACGGCAAACACGCGACGGCCGTCTGGCCAATTTGCTTCGGCTTCAATCCAGGCAGAACCGTAATTGGTCGGCGTGAACGTGAAGCTCGAACCGTAGCTCGGTTCCGCGCCTTGCGCTTCCCACACGATGCGCGCGCCGCTCAAATCCATGCCCGGAACGTTGAGCGTCACGGTCATCGGTTGTCCTTGCGACGGCGCGTTGGTTGCGACGATGTTTGCATTCGCATAAGTCCACGCCTGTGTCTTGAGCGAAGTCATTCCGGCCAACGTCGCCGCGGTGGCGAAGTTTTTGACGGTGTCATCCGTTGA
>JAJPKI010000310.1 GCA_021323835.1 Verrucomicrobiota bacterium
CTTTCAAATCTCGTAAATGATTTCAGGAACGTTAAATTCACATCGCCCGTCGGGCCGTTGCGCTGTTTCGCAATCAACAAATTCACCGGCAAACCGTCCGCTTCTTCCGGCGCGGCATCTTCGTCATCCGTCGAATTCGGTTTATACAACAGACCAACCACGTCCGCGTCTTGTTCAATCGCGCCCGACTCGCGCAAATCGCTCAACCGCGGCTTGCGCCCTTTGTCGCGCTCCAATTCGCGATTCAACTGCGAGAGCACGAGCACCGGGACTTTCAATTCTTTCGCGAGCGCCTTGAGGCCGCTGGAAATATCGGAGATTTCCTGCTGACGGTTTTCTTGCGAACGCCGTGCAGTAGAATGTAAAAGCTGCAGATAATCAACGACAAAAAGTTTTATTCCGTGCTGCTGATGCAATCGCCGCGCCCGTGCGCGCAATTGCAAGATGGAAAGACCCGCCGTGTCGTCAATGAATAATTTTGAATTCGCCAGCTTGCCGGCTGCGCTCGTCAATTTCGGAAAATCGCTTTCGCTCATGAAACCTTCGCGAATCGAACGCAAATTCACGCGTGCAATCGAACACATCATGCGCAGCACCAGCGATTCCGCGCTCATTTCCAAACTGAAAACTGCCGCCGGCAATTTTTCTTCGAGGACGACATGCTCAACGACGTTCATCGCCAGCGACGTTTTGCCCATCGAAGGCCGCGCGGCGATGACAATCATTTCGCTGCCGTGCAAGCCATCGGTCATCCGGTCCAAATCCGGAAAGCCCGTGCCGACGCCGTTCAATTTTCCCTGGCGACTGAAAAAATTTTCAATCGTCTGGACCGCTTTGCCGACCAAATCTTTCACGCCGAGCACGGAATTTTCCGCGCGCGACTCGGCAATTTTCAAAACGTCACGCTCCACCTCATCCAGCAGCGCATCCACGTCGCCTTCATACTCGTGAACGCGCCCGACGACTTCCGTGCAAACGGAAATCATTTTTCGCAGCAAATATTTCTCGCGAACATCATCGAGATACCACGACAAATGTGCCGCACTGGGCACCATATCTTGAAGTTGCGACAAATATGCGATGCCGCCGATTTGCTCTAAAAGTTGTTTGTCTTTGAGTCGTTGTTGGACGGTGATGATGTCAATCGCTTCGCGTGAGTTGAACATTCCCACGAGCAATTCGTAAATCGTTTGATGTTTCAGGTCGTAAAAAACTTCCTGCCCGCCATCCTTCAATTTTTCAATGCATTCGCCGATACATTCGTTCGGCGACAATAAACAGCAGCCAAGAATACCCTGTTCAGATTCCATCGCGTGGGGCGGCAAGCGGTCCAATTTCACTGAATCGGGAGAAATATTTTTACGGCGACGCGCCTTTTTCAAATCTGCGGCTGCGCCTGTGTCGGAAACGGAATCAATCACGGGATAAGAAAACTCTTTTGCGAAAATTCTCTCAAGCCAAAGTTATTTTTCTTATCCGAAAGTTATTCGCAAACGAAATTTTTCTAAAAATAATTATGGTTTTTCCAGGCAATTCGTTTCGAGGTCGGTTTCTTGAAGCATCTGTTTCAATTGAGCTGTTGGAATTTGTTCCACACTTCCAACTGCCAAACTTGTTGCGCCAGGTGAATCGCAAACCGTCATTGCTTCTTAAATTTGCAAATTGACCGGCTTCATTTGCATTGCTACGCTTTTCCGCTCGTTTCAAAAAATTTATGGCAAAAGTTTATACCGACAAGGACGCCGATTTGGGCGTGTTACAAAATAAAACGCTCGCTGTGCTCGGCTTCGGCTCGCAAGGCCACGCGCACGCGCTCAATCTCAAAGACAGCGGCCTGAACGTCATCATCGGCCTTTACGAAGGCAGCAAATCCATTCCCGTCGCGCAGGAAAAAGGATTCAAAGTCGTCAGCACCGCCGAAGCTGTCCGCCGCGCGGATGTGATTTTTGTCTCGCTGCCGGATACGAAACAGCCTTCGATTTATGAAAAGGACATCAAGCCGAATTTGAAGCCGGGCAAAACGCTGTTGTTCGCGCACGGATTTTCCATTCATTTCAAAACCATTGTCCCGCCGAAAAATGTGAATGTCATTTTGGTCGCGCCGAAAGGTCCTGGTCACACCGTTCGTCGTCAATACGTCGAAGGCAAAGGCGTGCCGAGTTTGATTGCTGTTTATCAAGGCGGCAGCGCGGCGAAAAAAATCGCGCTCGCATGGGCAAAAGGCATTGGCGGCACACGCGCTGGCGTCCTCGAAACTTCGTTTAAGGAAGAAACCGAAACCGATTTGTTCGGCGAACAAACCGTTTTGTGCGGCGGCGCAAGCGCGCTCGTGCAAGCCGGATTTGAAACACTCGTCGAAGCCGGTTACTCGCCGGAAATGGCTTACTTCGAATGTCTGCACGAATTAAAGCTCATCGCCGATTTGATGAACGAATCCGGCATTAGCGGAATGCGTTTCTCAATTTCGGAAACTGCAAAATGGGGCGACGTGAGCGTCGGGCCAAAAATCATTGACGCGAGCGTAAAAAAACGGATGAAAGCTGCGCTCAAGGACATTCAGTCCGGCAAGTTCGCGAAAAATTGGGTCGCCGAATATAAAGGCGGCTACAAAAAATACAACGCGCTGCTCAAGAAAGGCGAAAATCATCCGATTGAAAAAACCGGCGCAAAATTACGCGCGATGATGCCGTGGATGAAGAAGCATAAAATCAAAGGCGCACAGGCTGCGTATTAATATTTAGAATTTGAAACACAAAAGCCGTCGGAGAAATCCGGCGGCTTTTATTTTGCAGAAACAAATTTTTCCAGCGCGTCAAATAAAAGCGGCGGATTGGCCAAGTGTTTCGGTTCGCCGATTTTTGCGAGCAAGCCAAATCCTTCGCCGTAAGCCGCGCCGTTCACGACACATAAATCAGTTTTGCAATCGGTGATTTGTTTTTGTGCGGCGGCGATGGCGTCAACGCGTTTGCCGTCCGCTTCAAATTTCCAACCAACAATTTTTGATTTTGCAAACCAGCCGCGCAATTCAGAGATGATTTTCGGCGTCGGCAGCAATTCCGCGAGCAGTTTGCCCTGTCGCGTGGAAATTTTTTTCGATTTGATTTCAGAAAGTTTGCTGTCGTTCGGCTCGAAAATTCTGCCGAAAGAAAAATCGCTGACAGCGGCGGCATGAAAGATGACGTCCACTT
The DNA here is from genome assembly GCA_021323835.1 of Verrucomicrobiota bacterium. Taxonomy (GTDB): domain Bacteria; phylum Verrucomicrobiota; class Verrucomicrobiia; order Limisphaerales; family UBA11358; genus UBA11358. Next base: position 3,189 of record JAJPKI010000310.1, read on the forward strand.
TTTTGGTCGAAAGCGATTTCAATTTCTCGCGCAAATCCGCCGTTGTAGAAAAAATTTCAATGCGCTGCGCTTTTCGTTCGCCGCCGTAAGTGGCCATTTCACCGACAAACAAAATAACTTTGTGCCCGCGCGCGGCGAGATAATTGGCCAGTTCCGTTCCCAGTCGGCCAGTCGAAAAATTCGTGAGACGGCGCACGTCGTCCAGCGGCTCGTAAGTCGGCCCGGCGGTGACGATGCAGTTCATGCCATTAAATTAGCCGCAAAAGAACGCAAAGAAACGCAAAAAGTAATTCTCTCTCTGTGTCTTTTGTGTTCTTTCATGGCTATAAAATTGTTTTCCCGTTTTTTCGTGGCAAAATTCCGGCGTGAGCAAAATTGTCGGCATAGATTTGGGCACCACGAATTCACTCATCGCCACAGTGGATTCGGGAATTCCGCTGGTCATCGCGGACGCAAACGGAAACCGCCTGACACCATCCGTCGTGCATTTTCCGGCAAATGAAAATCCAATTGTTGGTCTCGAGGCAAATCGCATCCGCATTTTGAAACCGGCGGAAACAATTTATTCTGTCAAACGATTCATTGGTCGGCGCGGCGCAGAAATTTCCGATGAAGAAAAATCGGTGACGTATCCGCTCAATTGCGACGGTGGCGCCGTGACAATTCCAATTCACGGCAAAAATTATTTGCCGGAAGAAATTTCTGCCGAGGTATTGAAGAAATTGAAGCGCGACGCGGAAAATTATTTCGGCGAACCGATTTCTCGCGCGGTCATCACTGTGCCGTCCTATTTCAACGATGCGCAACGCAATGCGACGAAGCGTGCCGGCGAACTTGCGGGTTTCACCGTCGAACGGATTGTCAACGAGCCGACCGCTGCGGCGCTGGCTTATGGTTTAGATAAATTAAAAGAGAAATCAAAAATCGCCGTTTACGATTTAGGCGGCGGCACGTTTGACCTTTCGATTTTGGAATTGAACGAAGGCGTTTTTCAAGTTCTTTCCACAAATGGCAACACAAGATTGGGTGGCGATGATTTGGACCGTCGCATCATTGAATTTCTCGTCGGAAAAATTAACGCCACTGCGAAAATTGATTTCTCGTCGCAAATAATTTCGAGGATTCGCGAAGCTGCAGAAATCGCAAAAATAAAACTGTCGTCAGAAATGGAAACGGAAATCGCATTGCCGTTTTTGACGCCGGATTTTTCGTTCAATTACAAATTGACGCGAAAGGAATTGGAAAATCTCACGCGCGACATTATTGCAAAAACCCGTTCGCATTGTTTGCGCGCATTAGCCGACGCGAAATTGGAAGCAAAAGATTTGGACCAAGTCATTTTGGTCGGCGGTCAAACACGGATGCCGTTCGCGCGAAAATTTGTCGCCGAACTTTTCGGTTGCGCGGAATTTGAGGAAACGCGCGGAAGCCTGCGGCTGGGAACGGATTTTCACAAAGCGAGCGGCCCGCAGTTGAACACGTCGCAAAATCCTGACGAAGCTGTTGCGCTCGGTGCGGCGATTCAAGCGGAAATTTTGAGCGGCGGTTTCAAAAATGTTTTACTGCTCGATGTCACGCCGCTTTCATTAGGCATCGAGACATTTGGCGGCTTGATGAATGTTTTGATTCCGCGCAATTCGACGATTCCAGTCAAGGCCGGCGAAATGTTCACGACGGCGATGGATGCCCAGCGCGACATGTTGATTCACGTTTTGCAGGGCGAACGCGAGCGCGCGAAGGACAATTGGAGCCTCGGCAAATTCACGATTGATTTCGAATCCGCGCCGCGCGGCGTGCCACGTGTGGGCGTGCAATTTGAAATTGATGCGAACGGAATTCTCCACGTGCTGGCGCGCGACACAAAAACCGGCAAAGAGAAAATCGTGGAGATGAAATCGGCGGTGGACGTGGAGGATTCCGCCGTGCAAAAAATGGTCGAGGAATCGGTTGAACACGCGTTTGAAGATTTGGCAGCGCGACGCTGGATTGAATCGAAATTGAAAGCGAACGAAACATTGGCGGCGACAAAAAAAGCAATTGCTGATTTCGGAAATGAAATCGAAAAAGATTATCTGGAAAAGATTTCTACAGCGGTGGGTGAAGTTGAAAAAGCTTTGACGAGAGAAAATCAAAATGGCTCCGGCGATTTGAAACAATTGCAATCGGCAATTACATCGCTGGACGAAATTACAAAACCGCTCGCGGATTTTCTGATGGACAAAGCGATGGAAGCGATGTTGAAGAAGCGTGGATTGATTCAATAATTTTCGGCTCGCAAGGACGCTCGCCCCACCATTTTATTTCAACAGCCACGTCAACAGCGGAGCGACCGCGAGCGCAGGCAAGTAATTCGCCAATTCCACCTTGCGCGTGCCAAAAATGGCGACGGCAATTGACAAGCTGACAAATCCCGCGGCAGCGCAAACGGAATTGGTCAAATTGTGCGCATCCAGAAACGGTTTGACAGAAAATCGGCATGCAAAAGTGATTGCGCCGAAAATAAAAAGAACTGGAAAGGCGGACATCGCCGCCGGCCAGCGGAACATTTTCACAAAACTCATCATCGCAAATCCATCCATCAACGCTTTGACGGCGAGCAGCCAGAAAAATCCAGACAGGCCGTCCACAATCGCGCCGACAATTCCCAGCGGCGCGGCGCAAAATAAAATCGCGCAGGCATTGAAGCCGTCGGCCGGATTTTGAATGGATTTTTTTTGGGCGTCACCGACGACAATGGCGGCGCGATGGCCGACGCGATTGGAAATTTTTTGCAGGCGCAATAATTTTCCGAGCAAGTTGCCAACGATGACGGCAACGAGCGCGATGCCGATTTGTTTGACGCAATTCAAAAATGTTCCGCCTACGTTCAGCCAAATCAGCCACAGCGCGATAAAAATGGTCGCCACGCCGAGCCAATTGCGAAACAACAATTGCATTTGCGGCGAAAGCGGTTTCTGCAGCGCGAGGCCCATCATCGCACCGAGCAAAATGCCGATGGCATTGAGAAATGCGCCGGTTGCAATTGCCATGTGTTGATTGTGCGTCGCAATTGACGTGAAGGAAAAGTTTTTCTTTTTTCAAAATTGCGCCAACATTTGCGCGTGGCCGTCGCAAAAAATAATTTCCGCAATTCCTGGCTTTGGATTCCGACGCTTTATTTCGCAGAAGGTTTGCCGTATGCGCTGGTGATGTCGGTCGCGACGGTGCTTTACAAAAATCTCGGCGTTTCAAATCCGGAAATCACTTTGTGGGTGAGTCTGCTTGGCTGGCCGTGGATTCTCAAGCCGTTGTGGAGTCCGGCTGTGGACCTTTTGAAAACGCGCCGGCAATGGATTTGGGCGACGCAATTTTTTTCCGGCGCGCTGCTGGCCGCCGTTGCGCTGGCAATTCCTGCGCCGCATTTTTTCCAATTCACGCTCGCGATTTTTGCGCTCGTTGCATTCAATTCCGCCACGCACGACATCGCGGCGGACGGATTTTATATCATTGCATTGCCGGAACGCGAACAGGCGCTGTTCAGTGGTGTGCGAAATACATTTTATCGCGTTGCCAATGTCGCCGCGCAAGGATTGCTGGTCGTCTTCGTGGGAAAAATGCAGGAGCACACCGGAAATTTTGCGGTGTCGTGGGCAATTGCTTTTGGATTGATGGGCGGAACGATGCTGGCGTTGGGCATTTATCATAAATTCATTTTGCCGCGACCGGCGAACGACGTCGCACACCGGGAAAATTCCGCGAAAAACTTTTTCAATGACTTTGGAAAAACTTTCGCCGCGTTTTTTCAAAAGCCGAAAATCATAACATTGCTTGCATTTATTTTGCTTTATCGTTTTGGGGAAGCGCAATTGCTTGGCGTGGCAAAATTATTTTTGCTCGATGAACGCGCGCGGGGCGGATTGGCTTTGACGGACGAACAATTTGGCTGGGCTTATGGAACCGTCGGCGTCATCGCATTGCTTTGCGGCGGATTGCTAGGCGGCTTTTTTGTTTCGCGCAACGGATTAAAATTCTGGCTCTGGCCGATGTTGCTGGCGATTCATCTGCCGGACGCGATTTTCATCTGGCTCGCCTACACGCAGCCGCAAAATTTAATTTCAATTGGCGCGGGCGTAGCCATTGAACAATTTGGCTACGGCTTTGGTTTCACCGCGTTCATGCTTTACTTGATTTACATTGCGCGCGGCGAGCACGCAACGGCGCATTATGCGATTTGCACCGGCTTCATGGCGGCAGGACTGAATTTGCCGATGGCGTGGAGCGGAAAATTGCAGGCAGTTCTTGGCTATCAACATTTTTTTATTTGGGTGATTTTGGCGACGATTCCGAGTTTTCTGGTGGCGATGAAAATTCCCCTCGACGAGGAATTTGGCAAACGGGCGCGCACGAATTAAATTGCTTTGAACATAAACGATTTTCCACAATCAAACTTCCAATGAAATCCATCCGCCGAATTTTTTGTCGCGCAATTCCCGCAATTGCTATGACTCTGACGTTTTCCGCACAAGCGCAATCGCTGGCGTTTTCCAACTCGCCCGTGCAAGCCATTCCGCGCCGCGACAGCATCATCCTGATTGTCGCCGACGGCATCGGCTACGGCGATTTGAGCTGCTACGGCCAGCAAAAATTTCAAACGCCGAATCTCGACAAGCTGGCTGCCGACGGTGTGCGCTTTTCAAATTTTTCCGGCGACAACGACGCCGCGAAATCGGCGGCACAATTGATGTTCGGCAAAAGCCTCGGTTACGGCGATTTGTCGGTCGCGCAAATTTTGCGAAACGCGGGTTATCGCACCGGATTTATTGGCCAGTGGAATTTAGGCGATGAAAATTCTGCGAACGCTCCATGGCGCCGCGGCTTCGACGAGTTCGGCGGTTATTTGAACGACGTTGATGCGAAAAATTTTTACGCGGATTATATCTGGAGTTTGCCGCCGGATTATTCTTACGACGCTGTGAGCAATCAATGGGTTCCGTGGCGCGAAGGCCAGCCGCACAACGCCGGCAAAGAAATGCTTTACGACAACACGCGCGGGAAAAATCAATATATTCCCGATTTGTTTGCCAAAGTTGTGAACAATTTTGTCAAAAACAACGTGCCCGACCCTGCAAATCATTACCGCCCATTTTTTCTTGTTGTTCATTTGCCAATTCCTGGCGATGGCGCCAATCGCGCGCCGAGCGACGCGCCGTATTCCGACGAACCGTGGCCGGCGGCAGAAAAAAATAAAGCCGCGCTCATTTCGCGGCTCGACGGCTACGTCGGCCAATGGCGCGAGCAATTGACGAAATCGGGAATGACCAATAACGTCGTGATTTTTTTTACCAGCGGGTTTGTTCCGCAAAAAGCCAACGGCCTTGACCCGGCGTTTTTTCACAGCAACGTTTCGACAAACGATGTTCGCGTGCCACTGATTGTTTCCGGAACAAAAGATTTTTTAGGCGGACACGTCAATGATTTCAAATGCGCCGGAAAAGATTTCCTGCCGACAGCGGCGGAAATCGGCTATGCCAAAACGCCAAAAGGAATTGACGGCATTTCCATTTTGTCCGCCGAATCGAAGCCATCGCCAAAATAACTATTTTGAATTTGTTGAAGCCGGCGCGGCGTAATTTCTTTCGCGTTCGACTTTTTTCACGGCGAAATACATCCACACGATTGCCAGAACAATTCCGAGCACGACCATTCCCGCTGCAATCCACGGCCATTTGTAGCGCGGATTTTTTTCGTTCATACGCAAAATTGTAACGTGAAAACTCGACCGGCGAAAGTTTTACGATAAATTCTTCAGACAAATGATTCACGACCAGCAATCACCGGAAAATCTGCCGGATGAGCCGGTAAAAAAATCCGATGCGGCGGGCGCTGCAAATGAAAGCGCTTATGCCGTTTTGCGAAATGCCGATTACGTCCGCTATCTCATCGGACGATTTGTCGCGTCACTCGGCCAGCAAATGCTCGTCGTGGCGATTGATTGGGAATTATATCAGCGCACGCACTCTGCGCTGCCGCTAGCGCTCGTCGGGTTGTCAATCATGGTTCCGATGATTCTCTGCACAATTCCTGCCGGGCATTTCGCCGACGTCTTCAACCGGAAGAAAATTATTTTAACAACGACGCTCATCGTCGCGGCGGCGAGCATCGCGCTGGCGTTGATTTCCTATTTCGCGTGCCCGATTTGGTGGATTTATATTTGCCTGATTGTGCTCGGCGCAGCGCGAACATTTCTTTGGCCGGCGAGCGCGGCATTTGTCGTGAGTCTTGTGCCGCGCGAACAATTTTCCCGCGCTGTGACCTTCAACAGCGGCATGTTTCAATTTTCATCCGTCATCGGGCCGCCCGCATTCGGCGCAGTCATCGCGCTGACGCCGCACGCGGAAGTAAATGCGACGGCATGGACGGTTTACGCATTAAATTTTTTGGCATCCATCGTGTGCTTCGCGCTCGTCGTGCCCATCAAACACATCCATAAAGCCAAAGCCGCCGAACCGGTTTCGGCGCGCAGCCTCGTGGAAGGTTTCAGCTTCGTCTATAAGAATAAAATCATTCTTGGCGTCATCACGCTCGATTTGTTTGCGGTGCTGCTCGGCGGAACCGTCACGATTTTTCCGATTTACGCGAAAGACGTTTTTCACGGCGGCGCGGGCACGTTGAGCTGGCTGCGCAATGCCATGGCGATTGGCGCGGTGATTTGCGTTTTTGTTTTGGCGCACCGTCCGCCGATGCAAAAAGCGGGCAAATCAATGCTTTGGTCGGTCGCGATTTTCGGCGTTGCGACAATTCTCTTTGGCGTCGCAAATAAAAATTGTTTCGACGGCCTGATGCAATTGCCAAATTCATTTTGGTTTTGGTTCGCATTCGCAATGCTCGCGCTTTCGGGATTTGTGGACAACATCAGCGTCGTCATTCGGCAAACGCTCGTGCAAATTTTGACGCCGGACGAAAAACGCGGGCGCGTTTCCGCCGTCAACAGCCTGTTCATCAATACGTCGAACGAGCTCGGCGGATTTCGC
>JAJPKI010000258.1 GCA_021323835.1 Verrucomicrobiota bacterium
CGAAACCCATTTCATTTCTGGCGCGCACGGCTGTCGCAATTCCGGCACGTCCACTTCACCTCTGAACGTGTAATCACGCGTCTTTTCGCGGCCAAATTCTTTCACCACACGGTCTTCAAGCGAATGAAACGTAATCACCGCCAACCGTCCGCCCGGCTTCAAAATTTTCACCGCGACTTCCAATCCGCGTTTCAAAGAACCGATTTCGTCGTTCACCGCGATTCGCAGCGCCTGAAAAATTTTCGTCGCCGGATGCGCCTTTTTTCCGGCGCGCGGCGAAAGGCGTTCAATCAAATCCGCCAATTGCCGCGTCGTCGTAAATTTTTTCTGCGCGCGGTCGTGAACGATTGCTTTTGCAAATCGTCGCGACTCGCGTTCGTCGCCAAATTCCCAAAAAATCTTCGCCAATTCTTCGGCACTCAAATCGTTCACCAAATCCGCCGCCGTCATTGTTTGCCGGTCGTCCATCCGCATATCGAGCGGACCGTCGGCCTGGAAACTAAATCCGCGTTCTGCCGAATCCAATTGCGGCGAACTCACGCCCAAATCCAAAAGCACGCCGTTGCAACTCGCCGCCGGAATCCATTCGGCCATTTCCGAAAAATTGCCACGGCGGATTTCAAATCGTCCGGCGAATTGCGTGCCGAGACGTTTTTTCGCGGCTTCAACCGCGACGCCATCGCGATCGCACCCAAACAGCCATCCAGTCGGCGAGCTCGCGACCAAAATTTGCGCTGCGTGCCCCGCTCCACCGACCGTGCCGTCGGCGTATCGTCCGCCCGGCTGCGGGTTCAGCGCCGCCAGCACCTCCGCCGCCATCACCGGTTTGTGAACGAAATCGGACACTTCGCATAATTGGTTAAATTTTACAGCGCCGCAGATTTCAAAAGCCGTTCGCCCAAAATTTCCCAGGACTTTCGCGCCGGCTGCAAATCTTGCGGCGCGGGACGCGATTTCATCGGCACCACTTCCACGTCCGCGTCCGTCAAATCGTTGTGAACCACTTTTATCGAATCCAAAGACAATTCGCTTTGCACCACCGACCGTTCATTTTTCGGTTCCGGTGCGCGATTCAAAAACGGATTTAATTTCGCCGTCCAATTCGGTTGCGCTGGTTGCGATTTCGGCGTCGCGGAAATCGCCGGCGCTCTTTCAATTCGTTCAACTTTTGGCGCGACAATTTCTTTTTTTACGGGCGGTCCTTGCGGACGGCCACCATGACTGTCACTTGTTAATGGCTTCGTTTTATTAAATGGATTCTTTGGCGATTCGAATTTCGGCAAATAAAATTGTTTGTCCACGCGATAGGAAATTTCCGCGCTTCCGTTCATCCAACTTTTTCCAGCGGCCAATAATTTTCCAAATTTCATAATTACTCCATGAGTTTGAACGCGTCCGGCGCCAACGCCGCGTCGGCGGCCTGAACTTTTTCGTAACGTTCGGGGTTCCAGATTTCAAACCGATCCAGCAAACCAACCAGCACGGCTTCGTCTTTGATGCCCGCGTGCCGCGCCATTTCGTCCGGCAAACAAATACGACCGGCCTTGTCCACGCTCGCCTGCGCCGAGTCGCTGCCGATGATGCGTTTCAAAACGACTTTCTTCGGGTCGCTGTTCGGCATTTCGTCAATGGACTGCATCAGCCGGTCCATTTGCGCCGGCGGCAAAACGCGCACGCAATGGCCGACGCCTTCGCGCGGCCAGAGAATCACGGTCAGCTCAACGCCCGCTTTTTGCGGACGCCACTTGGCCGGGATTTGCACGCGACGCTTCTCATCCACGCCATGACGGAAGCGTGAATTGTAATACGTCGGCTCAATTTGTTTGGCGCTGCTCATTTATTCACCACGGATTCAAAAACGCCTAAATTCCCACAACGCCACACTTTTACCCACTTTGCCCCACTTCGTCAAGAAGCAATTTTCGCTTTTATTCAGAAGTTATTCACAATCGAATTTTGACCGTGAAAAAGGTCGAAAACGAATTCATCAACGTTTCCGCAACGGCGCTTGAAAATTGCTCGCACAAACCGGAAACTCCGCGCGATGCGAACTGCCGATTTCCATTTCGATTTGCCGCCGGAGCTGATTGCGCAACATCCAGCGGCAAAACGCGACGCTTCGCGGCTTCTCGTTCTGCATCGCAAGGAAAATCGCATCGAACACAAACAATTCCGCGATATTTTGGATTTTTTCCGAAAAGGCGACGTTTTGGTGCTGAACAATTCACGCGTAATTCCGGCACGTTTGCGCGGCGCCAATGCCAGGACCGGCGGTAAATTTGAAATGCTTTTGATTGAAGAGGTTGCGCCGAATGATTGGTGGACAATGATTAAGCCGGGCAAAAGCGCGCGCGTTGGGACCGAAATTGTTCTGCACGATGCCAACGGAAAGCCGACTGAAGTTCGCGCAACCGTCACCGAAATCAATTCCGAAGGCCATCGACGGTTAAAATTCTCCGTTTCGCCGAACATTTACAATGAGTTGGATTCGCTCGGCGAAATGCCGTTGCCGCCTTACATTCGACACGGAAAAAATTCATCGGAAGACAAAGAACGTTATCAAACTGTTTTCGCCAAGCCCGCCGGCTCCGTCGCCGCGCCGACAGCTGGATTGCATTTCACGCCGGAATTGTTGGAGCAAATTCGCGCACGTGGCGTAAAAATTTGTTTTGTAACTTTGCATGTCGGACTCGGAACTTTTTTGCCGGTGAAAGCCGAAAATCTTTCTGAACATAAAATGCACGAGGAACGATTTGAGCTTGGTGAAGAGACAGTTCGTGCGATTTCCGAAGCTAAAAATTCCGGCAACCGCGTCATCACAGTAGGCACGACAACGGTCCGCGTGTTGGAAAGTGTCGCAAAAGCAAATGCCGGAAAAATCAATGTTTATGCGGGCAAAACAGACATTTTCATTTATCCGCCATTCCCATTTCAAATCGCGGACGCGCTGCTCACTAACTTTCATCTCCCCTGCTCCACGTTGCTGATGCTCGTCAGCGCATTCGCTGCACCGAACAAAATTTCCGGTCGCGAAATGATTTTATCGGCTTATGCTGAAGCGATTCGTGAACGCTATCGCTTCTTCAGTTACGGCGATGCGATGCTGATTTTATGAATCAAAAACCCAAAGCACGAAGCTCCAAATTGCCCTTTGTGTTTTCCAATTTTGCGATGACGGCGGACGGAAAAATTGCGTTCGCGTCCAAAAATTTCGCGCCCTTTGGCAGCGAACGTGACAGCGAGCACATGATGGAATTGCGCGCAACGGCCGACGCCGTGATTTGCGGCGCGACGACCGTTGACGTAACGGAAACGATTTTGGGAACCGGCGGCGCGCAATATCGCAAACAACGTTTAAAAAACGGATTGGCGGAATTTCCGTTGCGCGTCATCGCCAGCGGCAGCGGTTCGATTGATTTAAATGCGAATATTTTCAAGAAGCGCTTTTCGCCCATCATCATTTTGACAACGGAAAGGATTTCAAAAGCTAAACTGAAATCGCTTCGCGCCGTGGCTGAAGTCGAAATCTTCGGCAAGCATGAAATTGATTTTTCCGCAGCATTTCGCTGGCTGCGCGAAAAGTGGAAAATCAAGAAATTGCTCTGCGAAGGTGGTGGCGAACTTCACGGCGCATTAATTCGTGCGAATTTATTGGATGAATTGCATTTGACGATTTGCCCGACGATTTTCGGCGGCAGAAATGCGCCGACCATTGCCGATGGCGAGAATGTTAAGCGTTTGATTGAAGCAAAACCGTTCAAATTGAAGTCGTTTCAACGTGTCGGCGATGAGATTTTCATGATTTGGCGGCGAAAATGAGGTTGTGAAATATTCCAAGGTTATTCACAAGGCTTAAGTGACGGTGATTTTCTTCATTTACCCTATAAATACTGGGGTTTCCACCTACCACGAAAATTGCGCAATCTGTAGGACAGCAAAATCTGACTATTTTGAAGTTGAACCAGCTTTGGTTTCGGCCCACCGCGCCATGAGCCACAGCAAATCGCTCAAGCGGTTCAAATAAATGACAATTTCAGGGTTCACTACTTCGCCAGTGTCCTTCAAATCGCAAACGCGACGTTCGGCGCGACGGCAAATGGTCCGCGCCATATCTAATGCCGCGGCATTCTTCGTTGAGCCTGGCGTTGCCCAGCCTTTGAAACTTACATTTTGCGATTCGATTTCTTTGACAAGCGCGTCGAGCTTTACCGTCATTTCCGGTTTCACGAGCGAAAAGCCGTCCTGAACGTAGCGCGGCAAATCTTCCGGCTGCACACACAATTCGCCCATTAGTGTAACTAAATCTTTTTGAATCGCCAGCAGGTTGCTTGAAATGAATTTCTTTTTCACTTTTGCCCGCGCAACACCAAGCGCCGTGTTCAATTCGTCCACCGTGCCGTAAGCCTCGACACGTGGATGGTTTTTCGGCACCCGGCGGCCATACATCAATGCCGTCGTTCCCGAATCTCCGGTTTTAGTAACGATGCTCATTGTCGCTGGCGCGGGCTGGGATATTTTCGCGTGTCTTTTGGCAACGGCGCGGGCGGCGACGACGCAGTTGAATTCGTCGCTTTCCAGGACAAGCCATTCAACGCATTTGTTGGCGCAGGCACAACCGGCGTTTGTGGTGAAGGCGGCGAAGTCAATTTTTGATAATTCAAAATGCCTTTTACAATTGCCGCAGCCATTTGTTGTCGCCAGGCAGCGTCGTAAATCCGTTTGCCTTCCGACGGATTTGTCATGTAACCGCCTTCAATCAAAATTGCGGGCATTTGCGCGTCGCGTAGCACGGCAAATCGCGCGCGTCGGACGTCGCGGTCTTCAGCGTGCAAATTTTGCACGAGCGATTTTTGGATTTGATACGCGAGCAACAAACTTTTGTCTTCAACGTGATTGGCAATCGTCGCGCCGTGGTCTGCGCCTTCGCCTTGCGCGTTTGATGAAGCCGCACCAACCGGCGTGATGCAATAGGTTTCCGGACCGGCAACATTATTTTTATCCGCCTGCGACGCGTTGAAATGCAAACTGATGAACAAATCCGCGCTGTTTCGATTTGCAATCGCAGGACGCATTGGCAATTCGACGAATGTGTCGCTGTTGCGCGTGAGAATCACGTTGTAACCGAGCTTTTTTAACTGGTCGCGAAGTTCGAAGGCAAGTGCCAGTGTATAATTTTTTTCATTGTGCCAGAAAAATCCCGGAACGCGATTGCCGGTGTCCTTGCCGCCATGGCCAGGGTCGAGGCAAATAGTCATGATGCGTTTTGCGGACGGTTTTTGCAGAAATACGAGCGGCTTAATTGCCGTTTCTAAATCCAATTGCGAAATCAGCGCGCTTTTGGCGACGGGAAATGAAAGGCGAACGTCCACGCCGTTGATTTCCGCTTCCGGCGAATCCGTGTTGAAAACGAGCCGCGATGTTTTATTCGTTAAAATGATTTGGTCACGCGTGAAGGAAACAACATGAAAACCATTGGCTCGCGACCAATCGGAAATCGAAATGTAACTTTGGCCGTTGATGAATGCGGCTTCCGACGAAACAGCGAAACAAATCGCCGTGAGCAGCAAAAAAAATCTTTTCATCGCCGCGCAAGTTGCCTTCGGCGCGGATTTGTTTCAAGGGTAAATGCGCGCCGTCGTTAAAAGTTTGATTTTCCGCGCCAATGGTTTTTAATTCATGGCTCATTTTGCAATGAACATTCACGAATATCAGGCCAAACAATTGCTCGCCAAATATGGCGTCGCCGTGCTGCTCGAAATCCCGGCAAAATCTTTCGCCGAAGTAAAACCGGCAGCGGAAAAAATTTCTGCGAGCGGCAGCGCGAAAGTCGTCGTCAAATCGCAAATCCACGCGGGTGGACGCGGCAAAGGCACGTTCAAATCTGGATTTCAAGGCGGCGTGAAAGTCGCCGGCTCGGTGGATGAAGCGGTTTCCTTCGCCGAAAAAATGCTCGGGCAAATTTTGGTCACGAAGCAAACCGGCGCGGACGGGCGCAAGGTGCAGACGCTGCTGATTTCCGAAGGCGCGAAAATTAAAAAGGAATTTTATCTCGCTGTGCTGCTCGACCGCGCCAATTCACGTCCGCTCATCATGGCCAGCACCGAAGGCGGAATGGACATCGAGGAAGTCGCCGAAAAACATCCGGAAAAGATTTTTAAAGAGCACATTGACCCCGCTGTCGGCATTCAAGCATTTCAAGCGCGAAAAATTTCTGCCGCACTCGGCCTCAAAGGCGATTTGTTCAACGCCGGCGTCAAATTAATCATCGGCGTTTACAACACGTGGTGGGAATGTGACGCAGCGATGGTGGAATTGAATCCACTCGCGGTCATCGAATTGCGCGACGGAAAAGAAATTGTTGTTGCGCTCGACGCAAAAATTTCGCTCGATGACAATGCGCTTTATCGTCACAAAGACATCCAGGAAATGCGCGATTTGAACGAGGAAGCGCCGCTGGAAATCGAAGCGAGCAAGTTCAATCTCAATTACATCAAGTTGGATGGCAGCATCGCGTGCCTCGTCAACGGCGCGGGACTCGCGATGGCGACGATGGACATCATCCAGCATTTCGGCGGGATGCCGGCGAACTTTCTCGACGTCGGCGGCGGCGCGAGCAAGGAGCAAGTCACGGCGGCGTTCAAAATCATTTTGAGCGACCCGAACGTGAAGGGAATTCTCGTGAACATTTTCGGTGGCATCATGGATTGCAACGTCATCGCCACCGGCATCGTCGCAGCGGTGAAGGAAACGCATTTGAAAATCCCGCTCGTCGTCCGGCTCGAAGGCAACAACGTCGTCGCCGGCAAAAAGACGCTGGCTGAATCCGGCGTGGCCATCATCACCGGCGATTCCATGGCCGATGCGGCGCAGAAAGTGGTGAAGGCGGTTGGAAAATAAGTTTAAAAATTGTGAATCGTTCAAAATTCCTCGCCCTGCTCGTTTACATTTTTGCAATTCGCGCTTTTGCCGCCGTCACCGAACCTGTTCAACTCGATTCCGGTTGGATTTCTGGTGTCGCCGGAAAAAATCCCGACGTTCGCGTCTTCAAAGGAATCCCTTACGCCGCGCCGCCGGTCGGCGATTTGCGCTGGCGCGCGCCGCAACCGGTTGCATCGTGGGTTGGAGTTCGCAAGGCCGACACGTTTCCCGC
>JAJPKI010000322.1 GCA_021323835.1 Verrucomicrobiota bacterium
GAGCAGGGCCGCTCGCTCGACACATCGCCGTGGCACATGAAAAAGAGGAAACGTATTTGAAAACACTGCCGCAAATCGAGCCGATTCATGCCGTCGTGGAAATTGCGAAAGAGAATTACAAAAAAATTCCGATGGCGGTGGCAAGCGGCGGCTCGCAGCCAATCATTTGCATGGTGCTCGACCATTTGAAAATCCGGTATTTGTTCGACACGGTGGTGACGAATGAAATGGTAAAAAATCAAAAGCCCGCGCCGGACATTTTTTTGGAAGCGGCGAAGCGGATTGGCGTGGAACCAAAATTTTGCCGCGCTTACGAAGATTCGGTGATTGGTTTGCAAGCGATTCGCGCGGCGGGAATGGAAGCGGTGGACGTGCGGGATGTGGTGGCGAAATAATTTTACGTTTTGCAGCCTAGCTCTGTGTTAGGCCTTTTCATTAGTATGATGATTCGACGCTTACAACCACGCCATCACGGGATATATATATCGTCATGCCTCTAAGTGCGATGAACTCCTCGTCCTTATGTCTATCGTCCGACACAAAACCTGTGAGTGCACCTCGTGGATGTCCGATTCTCTTTTCCACTTCGGCTTTAGGCTTCCCGACGAGGTCTTGATAGCCAGCGGGATCGTATGTGCGGTATGGCAGGTAGATGTATAGCAGAGCAACCAGAATCGGAAGGAATTGGCTGCCTAAAATAAACCATCGCTTCTTCAGAAAACCCACTACGATACCAGATAGGAGCGCAATCACATAAACAACGCCGACGACAACAAGAGCCGAGAAGTCTAGGCCATATTTTCCTGGCTTATCGAACCCGATGTCTCCGAATAAGAATAGTGACCAGCAGAGTGCCTGAACCGCGAGCAGTATGTAGACGGCGATGTTCATTTGGCCTAACAGTAATTAGGCAGCAAACTTTTGCAGCCTATCTCGTTTCATGGCTGAACTGTATTTTGAGCGCTAGTTTCTGCCAAGCACGATTTTGAATGGGAATTTTCCATTTTTCGCTCCCGACAGAGGTATTAAATTTCCACTTTCGGCCTCGGCGGTTCCGGTTTTTTCCAGACGTAACGGAACAGCGCCACGCGCAACGCGGCGGCAATGGGAATTGCCAAAATGCCGCCGAGAATTCCGCCGAGCAACGTTACGCCGACCATCACGGCGATGATGACGACGACCGGATGCAGGCCCACGCGATTGCCCATAATTTTTGGCGAATACAAAAAACTTTCCAACGATTGCACGACCGTGAACACGACGACGACCATCAGCGGATGAAACCAGTCGCCGAATTGCACAATTGCCAACGTGAGCGCGAGCAGGCCGTTGATGATGGCGCCGATATACGGAATGATGGTCAAAATCAGCGCAGTAAATCCGAGCAGGAACGCGTAATCGAGTCCGATGCACAAATAACCGACGGTATAAAGCGCGCCGTTGATGAGCGCGACGAGCACTTGCCCGCGAAAAAATGCGACGAGATATTGGTTCGTGGCCGAAAGCATGTAGACCAGTTCGTCTTTGGTGTGCGAATCGCGAATGGGCAAATAATTTGTCCATTGCGATTTGATTTCCCGTTTCTCGCGCAAAAAATAAAACGTGTAAATCGGAATTAAAATGATGGCGACAACGACGTCAATCAGCGACGTGACTTTTCCGAGCAACGCGAAAAGCCAATCGCCGAATTTGGGAATGGATTTGCTTAACCAATCTTTGGCCGACGAAAGCAATTGTTTGTGGATTTGCTGATTTTGGTCGGCGGATGGAATCGAATTGGTCGAGGCATTGTTCGTTTGGGAAATGTTTTGCGAGTTGGTATTGCTTTCCAACTTTGAATTTTTTGGCGACTCAAATTTCTTTTGAGCGGATGGAACGGCAGAATTGGTTTCATGCGCCGAACTGTTTGTTGCATTTGTATTTGCGCCCGGCGAATTGGTTTGCTGCATCGCGGCGGCGGCTTTATCGGCCTTGTCCGCCCAGTGTTCGATTTTTTGTTGCGCGCGAGTTGTGTAATTGGGAATTTTTGAAACCAATTTGTTCGTTTCTTCGACCAGCTGCGGAATGACGCTCGCGAGAATTCCACCCACGACGCAAAACATGACGGCGAAAACCATGACGATGGCTTTGGGCCGAGAAATTTTTTTTCGCTCAAGCCAATGAACCGCCGGGTCGAGCAAATACGCGAGCACGGCGGAAATGGCCAGCGGCCAAAGCACTGGGCTTAACAATCCAAGAATTTTCCCTGCCCCCCAAATAAAGCCAGCGGTGACGGCAAGAATTACGGCAATCGCCAACATTGTCAGTGCGAACCAAAGGATTCGCGATTGGCTGGAACTCGGTGGCTTGTGAGTCATCTCCTTAAATCAAAATGCCACTGAAAAACCTGCCGTCAAATCAGGAATTACCAAGTTTCTTGGATTTCTCCGTCGCGGCGCGAACGGCGTTCATGACCGTTGCGCGCAATTTCCCTTTTTCCAATTCGTGCAAACCTTCAATCGTCGTGCCGCCGGGGCTGGTCACCTGGTCTTTGAGCGCGCCGGGATGCTGGCCGGTTTCCAAAACCATTTTGGCCGCGCCCAAAACCGTTTGCGCTGCAAGCTTCGTCGCCACGTCGCGCGGCAAGCCGGCGGCAACACCGCCGTCGCTCAAGGCTTCGATAAATTGATAAACATAAGCCGGTCCGCTGCCGCTCAACCCGGTCACGGCGTCGAGCAAGTTTTCTTTCACTTGAAATGCCACGCCGACGGCGGACAAAAGTTTTTTGGCAATCTCACCATCCGCAGTCGTTGCATTTTTTCCGAGTGCAAATGCCGCCGCGCCCGCGCCGACGAGCGCGGGAGTATTTGGCATGACGCGAATGACGCGCGCGCCATTTGGCAATGTGCCTTCCAATTTTGCAATCGTCACGCCAGCGGCAATGGAAATGAGCAAATGCTTTTCAGAAAATGCGCCGCGAATTTCCGAAAGCGCGGCGGAAACCTGGTCGGGCTTTGTTGCCAAAATCAAAACATTTGCAAATTCAGCGACTTCAAGATTTGAAACGGTCGTCTTCGAGCCAAGTTCCGCGGCGAAATTTTTTCGCGCGGTGTCGTGCGGGTCGCTGGCAATGATTTCTTTTGGAAATGCGACTTCGGCGCTGACAAAGCCTTTGGCCAGCGCGGTGGCCATTTTGCCCGCGCCGAGAAAACCGATGTTTAACTTCGAAGCCATGCGGGTTTTGTAGCAGAAATTTCGCGCGGCGAAAGTGAAATTAGTCAGTGAAATTCGCCGCTTGAATTTCCGCCGCGTGAACTTATGCTTTTGGCGAAACTTGTTTCAGGAGTTTCACTACGATGTCCAGCCGACGTTCATGGGAAACATTCGAAGCCATGCGCGATGCCGCCGAAGAAGGCGACGCACAAGCGCAGTGCTATCTCGGCGTCTGTTTTCAAAACGGCCAAGGCGTCCAGCAGGATTATCAGGAAGCGGTGAAATGGTTTCGTCGTTCGGCGGAACAAGGCGACCCGGTCGCGCAATGTTACCTCGGCGTTTGCTATTTGAGCGGCATCGGTGTGCCACAGGAATTTACTGAAGCTGCGCGCTGGTTGCGCGAAGCGGCGGAGCAAGGCGACCCCGCGGCGCAATTCAATCTCGGCGTGCTTTACGAAACCGGCCAGGGCGTCACGCAAAATTATGCCGAAGCGGTGAAATGGTATCGCGAATCGGCCGAACGCGGTTATCCCGTCGCGCAGTTCAACCTCGGCGTTTTTTACGAACAAGGCCAAGTCGTGCCGCAAGATTTTCAGGAAGCGGCGCGCTGGTATCACGCAGCCGCGGAGCAGGAATGTGCGCCCGCGCAATGCAATTTAGGTTTGTGTTATCAAACGGGTCGTGGCGTGGCAAAAGACCAGCGCGAAGCGGTGAAATGGTTTATCAAAGCCGCGCGGCAGGGTGATAAAACTGCGCAGCATAATTTGGGATTGTATTACGCCTCGCTCGAAGCTGCGGAAAAAGCAACCGCAAAAACCTAACGCGCGAGTTCCTCTAATTTCGTCTTCGCTCGACCGGATTTAATTGTTTGGATTGCCAATTCGCGTCCTTCCGTCAGCGATTTTGTTTTTCCGGCAATAAATAATGCCGCTGAAGCATTGAGCAAAACGGCGTCACGTTTCGCGTCGCGCTCTTCGCCGCGCAAAATGCGGCGGACAATTTCCGCTTTCGAGAATTTAACGCCAACGAGCAAATCCGCAAGCATCGCGCGCGGAAAGTCAACTTGCTCTGGAGCAGTCGTAGAGACGGTAAATCCGCGTTCCTGATAAAATTCGGCAATTGTATTTTCGCCAAGCGTGGAAAGTTCATCCAAAAATCCCGCGCCGGA
>JAJPKI010000212.1 GCA_021323835.1 Verrucomicrobiota bacterium
CTCGAAGCCGTCACCGCCGCGCGCAACATCGCTTATGCCGCGTCCAAAGCCGCCGCCGCCAATCCCGGCGACGCCAGTGCGATGAAGAATTTGACAGCGGCGGAAACCGGCCTCGGCGGCACATTAAGCCGATTAATGATGGTCAGCGAGCAATATCCTGATTTGAAGGCGAACCAGAACATGATGCAATTGACTGAGGAATTGACCTCGACGGAAAATAAAATTTCCTTCGCGCGACAGGCTTACAACGATTCGGTGATGACTTACAACACCAACCGCGAAGTGTTTCCGAGCAATCTTATCGCGGGCACATTCAATTTTGCACCGGCGGAATTGTTCGTCATTGATAAACCGGAACAAAAAGACGCGCCGAAAGTTTCATTCTCGTGATAATTGCGAATGGCGAATTTCAAATAACGAATCAACTCGGAAACCGAAATTCGTAATTCGACATTTGCAAAATGGATTTCTTCGCGCAACAGGACAAAGCCAGAAAAAAAACCAAATGGCTCATCCTCTACTTTGCGATTGCCGTCGTCCTCATCAGCATGGCGGTTTATCCCGTCGCATTGATTGCCTGTTATGGCATTGAAGCGAAGATCCACGCACATTCACATTACTACAATTCCGATTATACATTTTGGAATCCAAAGATTTTTTGCATCGGCACGTTGGTGACGCTTGCCATTATTTCTTTCGGCAGCATTTATAAAATTCACGAACTCGCCGGCGGCGGCAGCGTGCTCGCCGAATCGCTCGGCGGACGGCTTGTCAAAACCAACACAACCGACCCGGACGAACGCAAATTGCTCAACGTCGTCGAAGAAATGGCCATCGCCTCCGGCGTGCCCGTGCCGCAAGTTTATGTCCTCGACGAAGAGCAAGCCATCAACGCCTTTGCCGCCGGACATTCCACGAACGACGCCGTTGTCGCCGTCACGCATGGCGCGATAAAATTACTGTCGCGCGACGAATTGCAAGGTGTCATCGGCCACGAATTCAGCCACATTTTGAATGGTGACATGCGGATAAACATCCGGCTCATCGGAATTCTTTTTGGAATTCTCTGCCTTGCCACTGCCGGTCGCGCCTTCATGCGCGTGCGCGGACGCAATTCCGGCGGCATCGTTCTCGTCGGCGTCTTGATTTGGGTCATTGGCTCAATTGGCGTTTTTTTTGGACGCTTGATTCAAGCCGCCGTCAGCCGTCAGCGCGAATTTCTGGCGGACGCTTCGTCCGTGCAATTCACGCGCAATCCGCTTGGCCTGAGTGGCGCGCTCCAAAAAATCGGCGGCTACGGTTTCGGTTCGTGGCTGACAAATGAAAATGCGCCGGATGCGGGACATTTATTTTTTGGCAACGGCACCAATTCCCTCGTCGGCATGATGGCCACGCATCCGCCGCTCGAAGACCGCATCCACGCCATTGACCAATCATGGAGCGGACAATTTCCGCGCGTGGACATGACAGAAGTTCGAAAGGAAATTCAGGCCAACGCACAAAAACACGCCCGCGAACCAAAAGTCCTTTTTCAAGGCGGTCAAATGATAATCATCGGCGGCGCAATTGCGTCTGACGACAAACCTGCCGTTCCGCCGCGCCGTGTTCTGCCGAACGTTGGCAATCCCACGCCGCTCCATTTGAAATATGCCGAGCAATTGCGCGACGCGCTGCCGGACAACATCAAAACCACCTCGCGCGAACCGCTGGATTCTGCCGCGCTGATTTTTGCGATGCTGCTAAGTTGCGACGACAATTTTCGCGCAACGCAATTGGCGGAAATTGGAAAACGATTTTCGCCGGATGTTTCATCAAAAGCTGGCGCGCTGTTTCCCGACGTTTCCAAAATCGCCGCGCACACGCATTTGCCGATGGTCAATCTCGCGCTCGGCGCGCTCAAACAATTAACGTGCGAGCAATACGAAAAATTTTCCGACACGCTCGACTGGCTCGCCAATTCCGACGGCAAAGTCGAATTATTCGAATTTGTTTTGCAAAAAATTGTCCAGCGCAGCCTCGCGCCGAATTTTGGAAAGGCAAAAGCGCCGACGATTCAATTTTACACTATCAAACCACTCGTGCCGGATTGCGTCGTTGTGCTTTCCGCGCTCGCGCATGTTGGTTGTGCGGACGACGCCGGTTGCACGAAGGCATTTGAAGCCGGCGCGCCGTATTTGCGCGCGCCCGACGGAAATTTTTCCGTGCTGCCGATTGAGCAATGCGGCATTGACGAAGTGGACGCCGCGCTCAATCGTCTCGCCCAAGCCGTGCCGCAAATCAAAAAAAATCTTATCGAAGCCTGCGTTTATACCGTCGGCGCGGACGGTGTGATTACGGAAAGCGAAGCGGAATTGCTGCGCGCCGTCGCCGACACGCTCGATTGCCCGATTCCGCCGTTTGTGCAAACGGAATAATTTAGCGGACTTCGAAAACCAAATCGCCCTTGCGTTCAATAATTCCTTGAGAACCAACGAAATGAAATCCAAATTCAGGAATATAATCAGAGCGATTTGTGCAAACGACGAAAATTCCATAATACGGCTCGTCGAAAGTTCCTGTGCGATGAATGCCATGCAACTGAATTTGAAAAATGGAAACACCATTTTTATCATTTTCTTTTCGGATAAACATGGGTTGAAGCAAATCAATCGTTGGCGGCAATGAATTAGTTGTCAAATGGTGTCCGTGAAAATAGTAAATGCCGGATTGGTTTGGATTGAATCCATTGGTTGAAAAGTTTAGGCAAGCTTGTTCAATGGATTTCCACCCGCCAGCTTTTTCCACTTGTTCGCGTGAAGAAGCGTAAATATGTTTGCGTTCAAGCGCCCGTAATATTGGCCAAGAAAGGCTGCTTGAAATAAAAAACATCAGCAGAAAATAAAGCACGAACAGAATTAAAAAAATTCTTACAGTCGTGCTAAGAATCTTTTCTGTTAAATTTGGTTTTTTGGCTGAATCCACGTTTCAGTTGCATCATTCGCGCAATTCTGCTTTCAACTTCGCCCACAATTACTCCGCGTTCGGATACGAGCCGAGGATTTTGACAAAATTGCAGTGCTTGCCCAAATGCTCAATCGCTTTGGCAACTTTCTTGTCCTGCGCATGGCCGTCGCAATCAATGAAGAAAAAATATTCCCACGCCTTGCGCTTGCTCGGGCGCGATTCAATCTTCGTCATGTTGATTTTCAGTTTCTTGAATGCGGCAATGGCTTCGTGCAGCGCGCCAACTTTGTCGGAAACGCTCACCATCAAACTCGTGCGGTCTTTGCCCGTCGGCGGACTGCATTGACGGCCGAGAACGAGAAAGCGCGTCGCGTTTGCGGCGTTGTCCTGAATATCCTGCTCCAAAATTTCCAAACCGTATTTTTCGGCGGCAAGAAATCCCGTGACGGCTGCGGCAGACTTATCTTTCGCGGTCAGTTCCGCTGAACGCGCATTGGACGACGCTTCCAAAATTTCCACGTGTGGCAGATTTTTTTGAATCCACGAACGGCATTGACCAAGCGCTTGCGGATGCACGTAAATTTTTTGAACTTTCGATTTCGCAACTTTTGATTTTGCGGCGAGGCAGTATTGAATCGGCAAAACGATTTGCGAAACGATTTTCAAATCGCTGTCCACGAACATGTCGAGCGTATGCGTGACGACGCCTTCCGTGGAATTTTCCACCGGCACGACGCCGTAATCCGCGCGGCCTTTGCTGACCTCGGTGAAGATGTCCGCAATGGTTTTTTGCGCGACATATTTGAGACTAGAACCGAACCTGCGAATCGCCGCCTGATGCGTGAAGGTCGCTTCCGGCCCGAGATACGCGATGCTCATCGTCTTTTCGAGCGCGAGCGCACTGGACATGACTTCGCGATAAATCGCGCGCAATTGTTCGTCCGTCATCGGCCCTTGATTCAGGGCGGCGATACGGTCGAGCACGGCGCGTTCGCGATGCGGCGCGTAAATTTCCTCGCCCGCCTTGCGTTTGATGTCGCCAATGGCGAGCACGTGGCGCGTGCGCTCGTTCAAAAGTTGGACGAGTTGCGCGTCGAGCTTGTCAATAGCCTGACGATGTTCGGGAATGTTCAACGCAGGAAGAATGCAGAAATATCAACGGAGAATCAAATCCGTTTCATTGCACACCCACGCGATAGAAATAGGGATTATTATTTGTCGCCGTCGTATCGTTGTAACTGGTCGTGCCTGCCTGCCCAATTATATTGCTCGCGATTGTCGAGAAAATCGGTTGTGCGCTCAAATCCGAGCCGCGTTGCACAAAGTAATTTACGCCGCTGACGCTCTGCCACGTAATGGTTGCGCCGGAAAAATTATTCGTCGGCGCAATTGAAGCCATTTCCAGCAGCGATGAAGCATTGGTCGGATTCGTTCCTGCGCGCCACTCGGCATAATTACTAAAACCATCGCCGTCAGAATCCAAATTGTCCGCCGAGCCGTCGGTCGGCAAACCATATTGCTGCAGATAGGCATAAGAAATCGTCGAGGACGGCGACTGAAATTCATAAGCGCCGATGTCCACGGTGCCGCCGGCGATGCGCGGGTTGCTGTCGAAGTCGGTTGAATTGGTGGCGTAAGCATTATTTCCCGAATTGATGCACGGCGAGTTGGATTGCAAATGATAATTGCCATTGACCCAATCCACGAACACCGGTTCGTTCGTAACCATGAAATGATTGAACGTATTGTCATTAGCAGGAACCGGCGCGGAACAGCAATAATTCCGGACGCCGTTCCAGTATTCGTAATTAGCCTCGACATCGTTTGTGCCGCTAATGTCGGCATTGTAATAAACGAGGCAATTGTTCAGCGTGCTAGTGCTGGCGCCGCCGCCGGTGGTGTGAGAAGTGTTCGCGACAACGGTGCAATTGTTCAGCGTGCCGCCATAGGCGCCGCCGCCGTAATTGGTGGAAACGTTGCCAACGACGAGGCAATTGTTCGCAAGGCTTTGATAGATGCCGCCGCCGGTCGAAGATGCCGTGTTGCTGACGATGGTGCAATTGTTCAACACGCTTAAACTCGCGCCGCCGCCGTTAGCTGCCAAATTTTTTTGCAGGATACAATTATTCAAAGTGTTTGAATATGAGCCGCCGCCGGCGCTAAAAGTATGGTTACTGGAAATAAGGGAATTATTGATAATGCTCATACAAACACCACCGCCGAAGTTAGCGGTGTTGTTGCTGACCACGCAACTCGTTAACGTGCTAAAACTCGCGCCGCCGCCACCGCCGGAGTTGGCTGTGTTCGCGGTCAAAACGCAATTGCTCAAGGTGCAATAAATTGCGCCGCCGCCGCTATCGAGATTCTGGTAAGTCGAGAAGTTTTTCGCCAGCGTGC
>JAJPKI010000318.1 GCA_021323835.1 Verrucomicrobiota bacterium
AATGGCCGCCGTTGGGCACTTGAAATTGAATTCCACCGATGGCGTCCAGCGGCTTCTCGCCATCTTTCGGCCGCCGGCAAAAAATCAAAACACACGCTTGATGGTCTTTATTTCCCGAAACATGCCGCATCAGAAACGTGAGCCGGAAATGGCTGAAATCCGCCGTCGTGTAAAGCGTGCCGCGACCGGCGCCCGTGCTGGCAATCACGCCGTTCGTGACTGTCCAGCCTTTGGCGCCGCCTTTATTTTCCTGGTCAATCCAGCCGTCAAGATTTTGGCCATTGAAAAGCGAAACGGTTGTCGATTCATTTTGCGCTTTGGAATTTGAAGCGGTTGAACAACCGCCAGCCAGCGCGCCGAGGCAGACGAACAATAGAATTTTTTTCATAATTTTTGGCGTCTGGATTTGATTTCAGACGTTTGCGGAAGCTATCGGTTACATCCATTTGCCAACGAAAAAGTGCTTGCAACGGCGATTTCGGCTGTTATTCTCTGCGGCTCATTTTTAACGAAAGAATTTTATGGCACGCATTTGTGAATTGACCGGCAAACGCCCGATGAAGGGCAGCATCATCTGGCGCTCGGGTAAATCGAAAAAATCCGGCGGTATCGGCACGCACGTCACCGCCATCACCAAGCGCAAGTTTGCCGTGAACCTGCAACGCGTGAAGGCGCTTCTGCCCAGCGGCGAAGTCCGCTACATCCGCGTCTCTGCCGCCGCGATCAAAAAAGGTCTAGTCACGAAAGCGCCGCGACGCACTTGGAAAAAAGAAACAGCGAAGTAATTTCCTGTAAGTTTAATTTGCCAAATCGTTGAATCGAAATTTCGGTTCAACGATTTTTTAATTTTCCGGCGGCTTTGGCGTTCCGAAATTTTTCAACGAACGCCAGAAATTTGCAAATCCATGCGCGCCGAAAAACATCCAAAGTCCAAGTGCAGCTTTTAAAAATGTTCCAACGGAAGTAAATAGCGTTCGCCAATTATAAGGTCGTGAAGCATCTACATATGGATTTTTATGGTTCAACTCATAGAGCGAATTGAAAAACAAATAAAAGCTGTTGATCAATTGCGGCAAGGCAGAAGCAAAAATTAGAACTCCAAAAGCCGCAAAGACCAGCACTTGGAATTGTTCAAATGAAACGGGAATATTTAGCTCCGCAAAATTTGGAGCGATTTTTTCTCCCCATGGCACGGATTTCACAATCAAAAGAATTCCGAGGATAAATTGAACGGTAAAAATTAATGAAGGCACGAGGATGGCGGCGATTTCGGGACTGTTCCAGTTTGTCTTTGAATCAGTAACTATAGGAATTGCAGAAATGGAAATAGAAATTGCGGGAATAAATTCCAATAAAGTATAAATCCCAAGCAATCGCAAAACCAGTGTCGCCAATTGATTTGCTTTCATAGAATTTCCTTTCGCCGAATTTACCGCAGATTATTTGAATTGATTTAGCATGGCAAGCATTGCAAATCCGATTTACGATTTAACACTTCAACAATTACTTTCCCTTTGAAAACTTCATCGTCGCCCGCTTCACTTCGCGTTCCGAATCGCGTCGCTTTAAATCTTCGCGTTTATCGAATGACTGTTTACCTTTGCCGACGCCGAGCGACACTTTCACTTTTCCATTCTTCCAAAAAAACGAGAGCGGCACGATGGCATTTCCCTTTATGGCCGTGAATCCGAACAATTTTCTAATCTCCGATTTGTGCAGCAGCAATTTCCGCGGCGCTTTCGGCGCGTGATTCTGCAGATTGCCGTGCGAGTATTCGTCAATGTGCGCGTTGTAAAGCCAGACCTCGTTTTTCTCAACGCGCGCAAACGCATCGGCGATTTGTCCCTTGCCCGCGCGAAGGGATTTGACTTCCGTGCCATGCAACACAATTCCAGCCTCGAAGGTTTCGAGGATGTGATAATCGCGTCGCGCTTTATGATTGGTCACGATGTCCGGCATAATTTTATTTTATCCGCAGATGACACAGATTTCACAGATTAAAAATTGTGAGGCGAGCGTCCTCGCAAACCGAGAAACAAAATAAAAAAAACCCGCCAAATTCAGCGGGTTTGAAAATCTGCGTCATCCGCGAAATCTGCGGATTAAATTTAATGCTTCTTGCGCTTCTTGGCCTTCGGACGTTCCAATGGCGCGATTTCCGGCATTTCCCAGCCGATTTTTTCCTCGATGATTTCCCTGAGTGCGATGTCCGCCAGTCCCATGCTGGCCGGCGCGTCCACGAGCGGACGGCCCATGCCGCCGCCGCCGTTATTGAGCTGGCGCACGCGGCGCGAGATCAAATTCACGAGCACGTTGGGATTTCCCACCTTCTCCAAAGCTTTTTTTGCAAGTTCAGCGTTCATTGAATAAAAACGAGCCGCAAAGTTTATCCGCCACGCGCTTTAATGCAATAACAAAAATTCCCTTCAAACTTGCGCCGATTTCCGGCATGTTCTACAAACAATTTTTATGGTCGCAACGAAACAATTTGATTTACAACAATTTCTCGCCACGCGCACCGACGCCGTCAATCGCGCGCTCGATAAATTTCTGCCGTCCGAAAAAACCAAACCCGCGACAATTCACAAAGCGATGCGCTACTCGCTTTTCGCAGGTGGCAAACGGATGCGTCCGGCAGTTTTACTCGCCGCTGCCGAAGCGTGCGGCGGAAAAGGTTCCGACGCCATGCCGCTCGCGTGCGCGGTCGAGTGCATCCACACTTACTCACTGATTCATGACGATTTACCGGCGATGGACAACGACGATTTTCGCCGCGGCAAACCGACCAATCACAAAGTTTTCGGCGAAGGCGTGGCCGTGCTCGCGGGCGACGCATTGCTGACACAAGCGTTTGAAATCGCCGCGCAATGCAAAAAATTTCCACGCTATCCGCACAACAAAATTATTTTGGAAATCGCCAAGGCTTCCGGCTCGCTGCAATTGATTGCCGGACAAGTCGCCGATTTGGAAGGCGAAGGCAAAAAACTTTCCGTGGACGAATTGAAATTCATCCACGAGCGCAAAACATCCGCCCTGCTCTGTTGCTCGATCCGTCTTGGCGGCATGAGCGCAAATTGTTCGGCAGCGCAATTGAAAGCATTGACGGCATTCGGTTATAACGTCGGCCTCGCGTTCCAAGTGATTGACGATATTCTCGACGTGACGCAAACGAGCGAGCAACTCGGCAAGACGGCGGGCAAAGACGTGGCCGTTCAAAAAGCAACTTACCCTTCAATCGTCGGTTTGGAAAAATCGCGGAAAATTGCCGAGCAATTAACGGCCAAAGCATTTGCTGCGCTGAAAATTTTCAAAGGCAACGCGGTTGCGCTTGAAGCGCTGGCGGAATATTTGTTGAAGCGGAACAAATAAAATGAATCGTAGACCGTCATTGCTCGTTATTTTTCTCTCGGTCTTCATTGACCTCATCGGCTTCGGCATCGTGCTGCCGCTCTTGCCGGGTTATGCGGAGGATAATTTTCGTCCGGATTTTTCCGCCAAAGGCCTCGTCATCGGCGGAATTATTGCGTCATTCTCGCTGATGCAATTTCTGTTTGCGCCCGCGTGGGGAAAATTATCCGATCGCATCGGCCGCCGACCGGTCATGCTCATCAGCAATCTCGGCGCGGCTGGTTCGTATTCGCTGTTTGCGATTGCCTCCGGCATGAGCGGAACGACCGGCTTGATTTGGATTTTGGCATCGCGAATTTTTGCCGGCATTTGCGGCGCGAATTTGTCCGTGGCGTCCGCTTACATCGCCGATATTTCGCCGCCGGAAAAACGCTCGGCGCGCATGGGCTTGATTGGAATGGCTTTCGGCCTCGGATTTATTTTTGGGCCTTCAATTGGTCAATTTGCTTATACAGGTTTTCAGATCGGCGGATTCAGCATTGGCGAAATTCATGTGCCAACATTTTTTCAGTTCGATGGCTTTGGAAGGCAAGGACCCGGCTGGGTCGCGGCAACTTTTTGCGCGGCAAATTTTATTCTCGGCTGGTTTATTTTGGGCGAAAGCCGTAAGCCGAGTTCCGAACACGTTGTCGCGCGTCCAAAATTAAATCAATGGGCGCATACGCTGGCGCAACCGAAGCTCGGTTTACTCGTCACGATTTTTTTCTTTGCGACATTTTGTTTTACCTGTTTCGAGTCCACATTTCCATTGCTGGCGAAACATCAATTCGGTTTCGGCGAGAAAAATCTGAACCATCGCATCGGTTATTTGTTCACCTATGCCGGCATCATCGCCGCGCTCGTGCAAGGTGTCATTGGCAAGCTCGTTAAAAAATTTGGCGAACCCAAATTGATTTTTGTCAGCCTGATTGTTTTCGCAGCAGGATTGGGTTTCCTGCCATTTGCAACAAATTTGCCTGAAATTTTAATCGTTCTTGCGTTGCTCGCGATTGGCTCCGGCCTAAATCGTCCGCCGGTGTTTGGAATGATTTCGTTGAAATCGTCAGCACACGAGCAAGGCGCAAATCTCGGTGTCGCACAAAGTTTCGGCGCGCTGGCGCGGATTCTCGGCCCGATTTTTGCCGGAAGTTTATTTTTCGTTCACGAAGCGCTGCCGTATTTGATTTGCGG
>JAJPKI010000080.1 GCA_021323835.1 Verrucomicrobiota bacterium
CATCAAAACATATTGGAATGGACAGGCGGGTTCGCTGGCTATTTTTTACAATCCGCCCGACGGATACGATTACCAATGGAGCGGAGATTGACAGCGGGCATAAACGCCTTGCCGCGAATCACGAGAACCCGCATGCAATATCGCCGAGCCTCATCTCACAATGAAAATTCTTCAAAATAAACTGTTCCTTTCACGTATCAGCGGACATTCATTTGCAAATGCCAGACCCAAATGACATTGCGTTATTGAAGCAATACATTGACGAGAATTCCCAAGCGGCATTCGCGGAGCTCGTCACGCGGTATGTGAACCTCGTTTATTCCGCAGCAATCCGAAAGGTTGGGAATGAGCATGCCGCACAGGAAATATCGCAGGCGGTTTTCATCGTTTTTGCGCGCAAGGCGAAATCACTTGGCGCAAAAACAATTCTTTCGGGTTGGTTTTATCAAACGACGCGATTGACGGCAGCGAATTATTTGCGGACGGAAATCCGCCGCCAAAAACGAGAGCACGAGGCTTATATGCAAACAATTTTGAATGAACCGCAATCAGAGGAAGCATGGTTGCAAGTCGCGCCATTGCTGGAAGACGCGATGGGACGCTTAGACGACTGCGACAGAAACGCGATTGTGCTGCGATTCTTTGAAAATAAAAGTTTGCATGAAGTTGGGGCTGCCATCGGCTCAAGCGAAGATGCGGCAAAAGTGCGAGTCAGCCGTGCACTGAAAAAATTACAAAAGTTTTTTTCCAAGCATGGCGTGACATCATCAACAGCAACTCTTGCCGGAGCGATTTCTGCTAACTCAATTCAGGCTGCGCCAGCAATTCTCGCGAAAACGGCAACTGCCGTTGCGTTGGCCAAGGGTGCCACGGCTTCAACCTCAACCCTAACAATTGTAAAAGGAGCATTAAAAATTATGGCATGGACAAAAGCACAGACCGCGATTGTCACCACGACGGTCTTATTGTTGGCGGCGGGAACGACGACGACCGTGGTCGTAAAAGAAATTCACTCGTCAGTTTCTCATTCGACTTCATGGACGGATGACCCGAAATATTGGCAACTTGATTTCAATAATCAAAACGCGACTTTCAAAAGAATTTCAAATCTTCCGCCCGTGTCTGTTCTCCGCCCGACTCGATTCCCAACCGGATACGGTTTTATGTCCACCGGCGGCAAAATGATTGGGAAAAATCAGACCGCATCGCAATTAATAAGAACAGCCTATGACCCCTCGTATTCTCACCGGTTCATCATGCCCGAAGGCTTCTCGTCGAAGAACTACGACATTATGATGACGCTTCCCGACAAAGATTTACCTTACGAAAAACTTAAGCAGGAGTTGGCGCGGCAATTGGGCGTGACGGCGCATTTTGAAACCAACGAAGTTGACGTCTTCTTCTTGAAACAAATAAATACGAACACGCCCGGTCTCGTTCATGCGAATGGCGGCACGCCATCGGTCAGCCTCAGTTTAAAAAATGGAAAGATGGTTGTGAACAATTGGCCGTTGAACACCTTTGCGAGCCAATTCGATTACATTCTCAAAACTCCTGTCATTGACGAAACCGGAATTGTCGGTAATTACAATTGCACACTTAAATGGAGCCAGCGCCCCGGTGAAAGCACGAACGATGCGTTCAAACGCGCCGTTTCAGAACAGCTTGGCCTTGAATTCATGCCCGGCCGCAAATCCATCCCAATGCTCATTGTTGAACGAGCGCCGTAAGCAGCAAAAATATGGAACCACAAATTTCCATCTCAACTTGGAGAGCCGCTCACAAGAAATTGTTGCATGAGGATGAACAATATCGGAAGCGTTTTCATTCCTATCGTGCCAAGGTTGTTTGTCTCTCGTGCGTTTTGCT
Source organism: Verrucomicrobiota bacterium (assembly GCA_021323835.1). GTDB lineage: Bacteria > Verrucomicrobiota > Verrucomicrobiia > Limisphaerales > UBA11358 > UBA11358. The sequence goes on from JAJPKI010000080.1 coordinate 1,870, forward strand.
GGTCTTTTATTTGCCGTTCTTTGGCGTTCGCCTTTTCGGGTTCCGAATAAATCTTTCCATCATGCTTGGCATAGTCGCCATTATCATCTATCTGACGTTGCGACAGATTTCTTTTCAAAAACAAAGCATCAGACATTATTTGCAATCAAGCCGCGATGCCTAATCATATGTTAGGCGTCAGCACACATTTATATTTATGACACGATACTCCATAGCAGCAAACATCTGGCTGGGTTTGGCTATAGTTGCCATTCTTGGATGCACCAATCGAAACACCATGCAGTCGCCGACGGCGAGGAGTTCATTTTTGAGCGGGCCAGATATAGACGCTTCTTGCTACACGTTTATCGTAGTTGCATTGTTTGCTTTATCGGCATTCTTCTTTGTTTTGACATGGGTGACTCGCAAAAAATCGTGACGTTTAGTTTCACAATTGAAGTGCTACAAATGAGTTGGTAATAGACATGGAGCGGAGATTAAGCATGAAACGCGCATTCACGCCAATCCGGTTGGCATCTGTGATTTTGGGCATCATGGCTACGCCCATCATGGCCAAACAAATTTTTCTCGGGCCGCCCGATCCGGGTGCCGAGCAACAAATGGATGATTGGTATCACGGCACCAGTGGCGATGCCTACCAATCTTTTGACGCTACGGATCCAGCGGTTGGCCTGCACGACTTCACTCTCGGAAACACCAACGCAGATCGGGGAAGCCATGCGGATTGGCGATCTCAAATTTTCCCGC
>JAJPKI010000381.1 GCA_021323835.1 Verrucomicrobiota bacterium
AACGGCGTGGTGACTGCAATGCGCGTGCCTGCTGACGGTTTGCTTTGCAAATCAAATTCGCCGCCAATCTCTTCAATGCGCTGGCGCATGTTGCGCAAACCATCGGCGGTTCCATTATTTGGCGCGTGGTCAAATCCGCGTCCGTTGTCCTCGATGAGAAAACTCACGTCATGCTCGCTCGCAGTAATTTTCAATGAAACTTCCGTGGCGTTCGCGTGATTGACGATGTTGTTCAGCGCTTCTTTGACGACGAGAAATAAATTATGGCGCAATTCCGTCGGCACCATTTTGTCCGGCACGCGCAATGGCAAATCCACGTGGCAACGAACTTCCGCCATTCTCAAAAATTCCACCGCGAATTGCGCGACGTAATCAATCAAATGGGGCAGGGTGTCGTTGCGCGGATTTACAGCCCACACCGTTTGGTCGAGCGTCTTGATGACTTGTCGCGCGGTGGTGGAAACACGATTGGCGGTTTCGCCGGATTTTTCGGCGTCGTGGCGATAGTCCACCATCAAATCGCTGAGCAAAACAATTTTAGTCAAATGACTTCCCAAATCGTCATGCAAATCGCGCGCGATGCGGGCGCGCTCTTTGTCGAGCGCCGCTTGCGCTTCGAGCATTTGTAATTTGCGTCGCAATCGCCGGAACGAAATATAACGCACGACGACAATTGTCATCGCCGCAAACGCAATCAGCGCGAGCGATTGAAACCACCATTGCTGCCAGAAAAACGGCGTGACCGTAAATGAAAACGACGCGCCGGATTCGTTCCACGCACCGCCGCTGTTGCTGGCGCGGACGCGGAAATGATAATTGCCCGCGGGCAATCGTGCGAAGTCCGCGACGTGTTCGGGATTGGCATCAATCCAATCGTTGTCCAATCCGTCGAGGCGATATTGCAAGTGCGCATTTTCGGGCGCGGCAAAATTCAGCGCGGTAAATTCAATTTTAATTTCGCGATGATTCGGCGGCAATTCCAGCGGCATGGGTTCGCGCAAATCCATCGCGCCGTTCAATGGCAGCAATCCGCCGCGCGTTGCGACCGTTTTTCCGTCCACGACGACGCGTTTCAAAAAAATCGGCGGTGGTTTGGAATTGTCGCAGAGACTTTCAGGATTGATTACGGCCAGCGCGCTGCGCGTGGGAATCCATATTTGTCCGTCGCGGGTGCGCGCGGCTGTCGGCGAAAACCCATATTCAGCCTGCAAGCTCGGCAATCCTTCGCCGCGCCCAAAATGAATCGAATGGATGCGCGCATTTGGATTTTCTGACGCCGCAATTAATTCCTGTTCGCGCACTTTGAAAATGCCGCGGTCGCCTCCGAACCACAGCCAGCCGTGGCCGTCCGGAACAATTTCCGAAATGTAATCGTCGAATAATCCTTGCGCGGCGGAAATGCGGCTGAAATGTCCGTCCTTGAACCGGCCGAGTCCAAATCCCGCATAACCAATCCACAAACTTCCATCGGGCGCGGCGCAAAGGCAGCGAATGGATTTAGTGCCGCCGGAAACTTCTTCCGTTTTGTTCACGGCGTTTGTGCCGTTGATTTGAAACAAAAGTCCGCTCGACGCGGCGACCCAAATTTCACCGTCGGCGCCTTGCACGATGGCGCGAATCGAGCGCGCATCGTCCTGCAAAGGAATGTCGGTGAAATGGCCGTCATGAAATAGTTGCAACGCGTGGTTGAATCCGCCAATCCATAAATCGCCGTTGCTGCTGACCATCAGCGCGGAAATCGGCGAGACTTCAAGCCCGCGCGATTTGCCGATGGGAGTGAACCGGTCATCTTGAAAACGAAGCAGCCGGCGGTTTCGCGTGCCAATCCAAACATCGCCATCAGGAGACGCCGCCACGCATGTTGCATTGTCATGCGTCCAGCCGGCATTGGTGGAAATGGTTTGCCAGCCATCGCCGCCACGCCGCGCGACCAAACCATTTTCCGTCACCGTCCAAAGCGTGCCGCTTTTGTCTTCGCAAACGGATTCGACCGATTCAAACGGCAAACCGCTCTGCGTTGTTTCCAAATGGATGGCGCACGGACGCAAACGATTCAATCCGCCGCCGTGCGTTCCCACCCAAATGTTGCCTTCGTTGTCTTCGAGCAAACTGGAAATTTCCGGATGCGACACGGCAATTTTTTCACAAGTTGAATTATTGAAGCGAAACAATCCGTCGAACGCCGTGCCGACCCAAATTGCGCCGCGACAATCTTCCAGCACGGCTGACGGTTCAATCCGCGCGTTGGCGTCCGGCAAATCGCCGATTTTATTTAACGTCTCGCCTTCATCGAAATGAAACAATTGCGCGCCGGAACAAATCCAAATGCCGCCGTTGCGCGCGGCGGCAAGACAAATTTCGCGGCGGCCCGGTTGTGTCAGCGATTGAAATTTTCCGTCGCGAAAAATTCCCACTTCACCCTCGCGCGCCAGCCAGAGGCGGCCTTTGGAATCTTTGGCAATGGAACTGATAGCGGCCCACGGCAATCCCATTTGCGGCGTTATGTCCGTGGCTTTGCCATTTTTCAAAAAACAAATCGCGCCGCCCACATACGAAATCCACAGCGTCCCATCGTCGCCTTCAATCACGGTTCGCGCGGGCAAATCGTGAAGTCCATTCGTTGGCGAGCTCATGGCCACTTTATCCGGATTTAAATTCAGCAGCGTGCCGCGGTCCGTTTGCAGCCACAACCCGCCGGAATCATTTGTGCGCAAGGCGACGATGCCGCGATTGGCGGAGCCGATAAAATTGGTCAGGGAAATTTCATCGAAGGCGACGCCGTCGAATCGCGCCAGTCCCAGCGGCGTGGCGACCCATAAAAATCCGTCGGGAGTTTGGGCCAGGCCGTTGATGCTGTTGTTGGGCAGGCCGTCCTCGGTTTGCCATGCGCGCGCGAACCAGTCGGAATTGGTGGAAGCCGCCGTGGCTGCGGCAGTGAAACCAACAATTGCGGCGCAAAGAAAGGCGAAAGTCCGCATGACGCTCCAATGGATTTTATGAAGAATATAAAAAATTTCGCGCCTTCGCAATTGAATTGTCATACAAAAGGATGATTGTCAGTTTTTGCGATGGCGATAATGTAGGCGTTCACCAAGGCGCGGCGTAGAAATGCGGCGCTTTCAACTAAAGGAGAATATAAATATGAAGTTCCAGAAAATTAAAATGCTCGCGCTCGGCCTTTTGCTGGCCGGGGCAATTCAAAACTCGTTTGCCTTTCGCGTCGTCGGATATTTTCCGTCTTGGCAAGGCAACGTCAGCGACATTCAGTTCGGTAAAGTCACACACGTCAATTACGCGTTTCTGCTGCCGAATTCCAACGGCAGTTTGCAGACGATTGACAACGCGTCCAAATTGCAGAGCCTCGTCACGTCCGCGCACAACGCCGGAGTGAAAGTTTCCATCTCGGTCGGCGGCTGGAACAACGGCGACGACAGCGCGTTCGTTTCGCTCGCGGGAAATTCCAGTTATCGGACCGCATTCGTCAACAACATCGTCAACTTCATCACCCAATACAATTTGGATGGCGTGGACATTGATTGGGAATATCCGAGCAGTTCATCCGAATCGAGCAATTACACGACGCTCATGGGACAACTCGCCAGCGCGATGCACAGCCGCGGCAAATTACTCACGGCGGCGGTCATCGCTTACGGTTCTACCGGCGATTATATTTCCACCACCGTGTTTGGCGATGTGGATTGGCTGAACATCATGGATTACGACAACACGGATGGCGTCGGTCAATCTACCTACGCCTCCGCCATCACTGCGGTTAATTATTGGGTTGGTCGCGGCTTGTCCAAATCGAAAGCGGAACTCGGCGTGCCGTTTTACAGCGACCCTTCCGATTATGCGTTCTGGGATTTGTTGCAACGTGGAGCCAGTCCGAATTCCGATACCTGGGGCAGCGAAGGCTACAACGGCATTCCGACCATCCAGAACAAAACAAAATACGCCGTCACCAACGGCATCGGCGGCATGATGATTTGGGAATTGTCCGAAGACGCGACCGGCGCCAACTCGCTGCTCTCGGCGATGTATAGCACCATTCAACAATACAGCGGTGGCGGCGGAAACTTCAGCGGCATTTACAAAATCCAAAACGAAGCCAGCGGCCTTGTCTTGAACAATCAAGGCTCGCTCACAAATGGCTCGGCCATCACGCAATGGACGTCCACGACCACGAGCTCGAATTTGGATTGGCAATTCATCCCCACCAGCGGCGGCTATTATCAAATCAATAATTGTAAGAGTGGAAAAGACGCCGTCGTCCAAAGCGCTTCCATGTCGCAAGGCGCGGGAATTATCCAATGGGATTTCGGCTCGTCAGGCGACGACCAATGGCTGCCGCAATCGAACAGCGACGGCAGCTATACGTTTGTGAATTTGCACAGCGGTTTGGTTCTCGAAGACCCGGCGTCGAGCACGAACAAGACGACGCAAATGGACCAATGGGGCGCCAATAGTGGCGCAAACCAGAAATGGAAATTGTTGAAGCAGTAAAATTTTGTGGGTGACAAAACGGCGGCAGGTTCGCAAGAGCTTGTCGCCGTTTCACACTTGTTTGCCACGAATATAATTGTTTGCGCACAGCTTTTTTCAGACATTATCACTATGCGTCTGCCTGAAATGAAATGCACCAAAAGGATTTCTTTATTTTCGATTTTTGCGACAGTTTTAATTTTCGCCGGAAATCTTTTTGCCGCTGAATCGTCACGAGAAAAATTGCCATTTGATTTCGGCTGGAAATTTCATCTTGGCGATGCGCCGGACGCGGGAACGAATCTGGATTATCCCGAAGTTTCCGATTTGGCGAAGACACGCGTGGACGAAGTCGGGCACGAAGGCGAATTGGCAAATGTGGCAGACGCTGCGACGAAAAATTTGGGCGCGGATGTTTCCTTCGTCCAAAATAATTTCGACGACGGCAAATGGCGGCAATTGGATTTGCCGCATGATTGGGCGGTGGAATTGCCGTTCGACGAAAAGGCGGACATGATGCACGGCTTCAAACCGGTCGGCACAAATTATTTGCAGAACAGCATCGGCTGGTATCGCAAAGAATTTGATTTACCCGCGGGCGACAAAGGAAAAATTCTGTGGCTGGATTTCGACGGCGTCTATCGCAATTCACTCGTGTGGCTGAACGGCCATTGCCTCGGACGACATTTGAGCGGTTACAGCAGTTTTCGTTACGACATCAGCCGGTTTGCAAATTATGGCGGCACAAATGTTTTGGTTGTGCGCGTTGATGCGTCGCGATTTGAAGGATGGTTTTACGAAGGCGCGGGAATTTATCGTCATGTCTGGCTGGAAAAAACATCGCCCATTGCCATTGCGCCGGATGGAATTTTTGTGTGGAGTGAATTCAAAAGCAATACGCCTGCTTCCAATTGGCCGGTGACTGTCCGTGTCCAAGCCAAATTGCAAAACTCCCGCATCGGCTTTACAGAAGCGGTTTTGAAATGTGAATTAATAAATCCAAATGGTGAAACGGCGGATTCAATTGCTCAAACCATTAATCTAAACTCATATTCTGAAGAACAAATTAAATCGACCTTTGATTTGTTCCCATCGAATAGCGTTATTGAAATGATTACTATGCCAGACGAAAGCGCTGGTTGGAATCCTTTGGAACTCTGGTCTCCCGAAAATCCAAAACTTTACAAACTCATCACAACGGTTGAAGTCAACAGCAACGTCGTTGACCGCGTTGAAACTGAATTTGGAATTCGCACCATTGCCTTCGACCCGACGAACGGATTTTTGCTGAACGGCAAGCCGTATTTTCTCAAAGGCACTTGCGAGCATCAAGACCACGCTGGCGTCGGCACGGCAATGCCCGATGCGCTGCAGGATTTTCGGATAAAAATCTTAAAGGAGATGGGCTGCAACGCCATCCGCACATCGCACAATCCGCCGACGCCGGAATTACTCGCCGCGTGCGACCGGCTCGGCATGTTGGTCATGGACGAAAATCGCCGTATGGACGACAGCAATTACGAATCGAACGAATTGAAAAATTTGATTCTGCGCGACCGGAATCATCCAAGCGTTTTTCTTTGGTCGCTCGGAAATGAAGAAGTTGATTTGCAAGGCAACAAAACGAAGGGCGAAGAAGCCGCGCGTGCGCATGAAGCTTCAACCAAAATTGCCACGGCGACGCAAAATGTCGCGCACGAAATTGACCCGACGCGGCTTTGCACGGTCGCGATGAACGGCGGCATCGGCGAAGGATTTTCCAAAGTGATTGACGTGCAGGGCTGGAATTACACGTGGGCGGGCGACCCGGATAAATATCACGCGTCGCATCCGAACACGCCGCAAATCGGAACGGAAACCGCCAGCACGCGCAGCACGCGCGGCATTTACGAAAACGACAAAGAGCGCGGCTACTTGAGCGCTTATGATTTGAACACGACGCATTATTTGCTCATGAACGGCGTGAAATCGAATTTGACGGCGGAAGGCTGGTGGAAATTTTATTTCGCACGGCCTTACATGTCCGGCGTTTTCAATTGGACGGGTTTTGATTATCGCGGCGAGCCGGTGCCTTACAAATGGCCTGTCATTAATTCGCTCTTCGGCTGCATCGACATGTGCGGTTTTCCGAAGGACGATTTTTATTATTACCAATCCGCTTGGACGGACAAACCGATGGTGCATTTGCTGCCGCATTGGAATTGGTCCGGCAAAGAAGGCCAGCCGATTGACCTCTGGTGCTACAGCAATTGCAAGGAAGTGGAATTATTTCTGAACGGCAAAAGTCTCGGCAAAAAAACCATGGAACCGAACGGTCATTTGGAATGGTCGGTGAATTACGAGCCGGGCACTTTGAACGCAAAAGGTTTTGATGCGAATGGAAAATTAATTGCCGAAACCAAAGTAGAAACGACGGGCGCGCCGGCAGCGATTCAACTTTCGCCCGACCGCACGACCATTTCTGCCGACGGCGAAGATTGCAGTGTCGTGAATGTTTCCGTTGTGGATGAGCAGGGCAGGGTAGTGCCGACGGCGGACAACCTGATTCATTTTGAATTGAGCGGCGCCGGAAAAATTATTGGCGTCGGCAATGGCGATTCAAGCAGCCACGAAGCGGACAAAGCGAGCGAACGAAAAGCTTTCAACGGCTGGGCGCAAGTCATTGTGCAGGGAACACAAAATTCCGGCGCAATCAAATTGACAGCCACGTCGGAGAAATTAAAAGACGCGACGGTAAAAATTTCTTCGCAAAACTAGACTTGCTTCACAACGTTCTACAACTCCCTCCCGCTTGCGCCAGCGAAGTGCGATTCTGCGCAGAAAGCGCCGAAGGTAACTGTTTTTGCTAACGCTCACAGACTGTCGATTGATTTATTTAGGGAACCCTGCAATGTGCAATTACAAAATCATTGTCCATGCAATTTACAATTCACGCTTCTGCTAATGGTTGTGCTGTTTGGATTTTCGCAATCCCTTTATTGGCACATGCGTAGCTAAATTTCTCCGATTAGCGTGACCGCGTATGGCGCAAATTTTTCGTCGGCGTTCCAATTCGATTGCGCGCGCGAGCCTCGCTGCCGTGGTGATTTTGCTCTGCGCGAGCGGTTGGGTGCTGCACGCCGTTTATTGGTCGCCATGGACAACTCGCGAAGCCATGCCGCTTGAACAACCGGTGCCGTTTAGCCACAAACATCACGT
>JAJPKI010000313.1 GCA_021323835.1 Verrucomicrobiota bacterium
GACCTGCAAAACTTCCTGCAATTGCGCCGGGCTCATCGCCGCCGTGTGGATGGCGCAGCAGGCATTTTCTCCGATGCGCCGGAAATTTTCATGCGCCAGCGCGCGAATTTCTGCTGGCGATTTTTCATTTTGAAAACAGCGCGTCAAATTTTTGATGGCCATGCGCCGATGCCGCCGGTCCAGCCAGAAGACTACTTCCCCGCCGCATCGCCCGATGCGCGCAGCCCATCGCAACGGCATCGCTTGCAGCAAGCCGATGGCGATGCGGGCAAGAAAACAAAGAATCTGATCCACGGATTGCCAAATCTTTGCACAATTCCGTCCGCTTGCCAACAGATTACGAGTGTCAATTTCATTTCCACTTTGCGTTTAACGCCGTTTCGCTATTTAATTCGATTACCCATGAAAATTGTTTCACCCGTCGCTTTCGTCCTGTTTGCAACCGCCATTCAACTTCACGCGGCGCTGACGGTTCACACAGATTTCGAAAGTGGCTCCGCGAAAGTGCTGGAATTAAATCTGGAAACGCAAAGCATCCGCATTTCTCCCGCGGGCGATCCAAAACGCGGCCTGCCAATTTGGTGGTATCTGCGCTTGAACGGCGTGGACACCAATAAGCCAGTTGCTCTCGACGTCGTCGCGCTGGATGTTTCGATGCCGGCCAATGGGAAAGGCAAACCATTGAACCCGGGTTGGACATTGCCGGCCTGCGCCGTTATTTCGAGTGACGGAACCAATTGGCAGCAAACGTCCCCGGGGGAGCGCCAGGACAATCACAGTGTTTATACCGTGTCGGCTGATTCCAGCACCCTTTGGCTGGCGTGGGGACCGCCTTTCACACCGCACGATGCAACTGCATTTGTTGAAAAGCTTGGACGCGAACATGCGTTTGTAAAAACGTTCACGCTGGGCAAATCGCTGGAAGGCCGTGTCGTGCCGGGTTTTGAGATTTATGAAGGTGGCAAACCATTGACCAACCGCCCCGCCGTCTGGATTAATGGTCGTCAGCACGCCTGGGAAGTCGGCGGCAGTTGGGTGGCCAAAGGTTTTGCCGAATGGCTCGTCGGCAATGATGAACACGCAATCTGGTTACGACAAAATGCCCAGATAATTTTCGTGCCGCTAATGGATGTTGACCATGTTGCCACCGGCGATGGCGGCAAGGAAGCGTTGCCTCAGGACCAAAATCGCGATTGGACCGACGCGCCTCACTGGCCGGAAATCGCCGCCGCGCAAAAACGGATTCTCCCTATCATGAAAGAAGGCCGGATGGATGTTTACATTGATGTCCACAATCCCTCTCCGGGCGAAACATTACCCAAATTTTATCGGGACTATCCGCCGTATATCGGCGAAAAAGGCGCGGCATTGGAAGACCGTTTCCTTGCGCTCGCCTCCGAAGCCTTCGGCCAAATCAAAACCGTTGATGGGAAACCTTCCAAGCCGGAAGATTTGCCCGAATGGCATACCATTTCCACGCCCTGGTTCCTTGAGCACGGTAATCCGCAAACCATTTCATTTACGCTCGAGGTTCCATGGAATACGCCGCAAGGAACCGTTGAAGGGTATCGCGCCATTGGAGAAAAACTGGGGCTGACCGTCCAAAAATATCTGCGAGATAACGCCGCGAAATAAATATACGGATTCATTTCCATTTTGCGTTCGCGGCAATTTCGCTGTTTAATTCCCGCACATGAAAATTGTTTTAGCTTATTCGGGCGGCCTCGACACTTCGGTGCTGCTCTCGTGGATTAAAGAAAAATATAACGCCGAGATGATTGCGTTCTGCGCCGACATCGGGCAGGAAGACGAATTGCACGGCTTGGAGAAAAAGGCCAAGAACACCGGCGCATCCAAAATCTACATTGACGATTTGCAGGAAGAGTTCGCCCGCGACTTTATTTATCCGATGATTCAAGCCGGCGCAATTTACGAAGGCCAATATTTTCTCGGCACGAGCATCGCGAGACCGCTCATCGCCAAGCGCATGGTTGAAATCGCCAAAAAAGAAAAAGCCGACGCTATCGCTCACGGCGCGACCGGCAAAGGAAATGACCAAGTCCGCTTCGAGTTGACCGCCGCCGCGCTCGCGCCGGATTTGCAAGTCATCGCGCCGTGGCGCGACGCGCGGTATCGCAGCGAATTTCCCGGACGGCAGGAAATGATTGATTACTGCGCCGCGCACAAGATTCCCGTGCAGGCCAGCGCCAAGAAACCGTTCTCGATGGACCGGAACCTTCTGCACATTTCCTACGAAGCCGGCATTCTCGAAGACCCGTGGTTCGATTCCTACGATTTGAAGAACCGGAATTATTTCACGACGCTTTCCGTTTTCCCCGAAGACGCGCCGAACAAACCCGAATTCGTCACGCTCGATTTCGTCAAAGGCAATTGCGTCGCCGTGAACGGAAAAAAACTTTCCCCGCTCGGCGTGATGAAGACATTGAACAAACTCGGCGGCAAACATGGCGTCGGTCGTGTGGACATGGTGGAGAACCGGTTCGTCGGCATGAAATCGCGCGGCGTGTATGAAACGCCCGGCGGCGCGATTTTGCATTTCGCGCATCGGCAGATGGAAAGCCTCACGATGGACCGCGAAGTCATGCACCAGCGCGACGCGCTCATCCCGAAATATGCCGAGCTGGTTTACAACGGCTTCTGGTATGCGCCCGAACGCCTCGCGTTGCAGGCTTACGTGACCGAGAGCCAGAAGAACGTCACCGGCGCCGTGCGCGTGAAATTGTATAAAGGCAACATCATGGTGGCCGGACGCAAATCCGCCGTGAGCCTTTACAACCCGCACATCGCCACGATGGAAGCCGACCCGACGAAAGCCTACAATCAGGACGACGCCACCGGCTTCATCCGGCTCAACGCGCTGCGCTTGAAAGTCGCCGCGAAGGTGCAGAGAAAAAAATAATTGGCGCGCAAAGCTCTTCCCATTTGCGAGGACGCGCGAAAAAAGGAATTAGTTTATCCGGTGTAGTTGCTCTACGACTACGCCGGTTTTCTTTGATTGGGTTAGGAAGATTTAATCCATTGACGTTATGGCTGTAAAAGATTCAAAATATCCCTGTTAATCAGATTATATGAAACTCGCATCTATAATTTGTAGCTTCTTTGCTTTAGGCATTTTTACTTCAGCGTTTGTCGCGCGCGCTGATTGTTTAACTCCGCCATCCGGTTTGATTGGCTGGTGGCCGGGCGAGGGCAATGCCAATGATGTCATCAACGGCAACAACGGCAATGCCGTGAATACAACCTACACCAACGGTATAGTCGGCGCGGCATTTTCGTTTGACCCGGAAATTTATGGATGGACCGGCGTGCAAATTGCCGACCAACCGGCGTATGCGTTGACCAACGCCTTGACGATTGAGGGATGGATTCGCGTGCGTGGCGACGGTTACTTGATTTTTTGGCGTGGCGACAATCGTCCCGGAACCGACCCTTATTTTCTTAGCATGAATGGCAACAACCAGCTTAACTTTGGAATTTCCGATGAAAACAATGACTACACGTCGGTGCAAGTTGCCATTCCCTATTACCAATGGTTGCACGTCGCGGCGACTTTTGACGGCAGCACCGGCACGCTGAGCCTTTACACCAACGGCGTGCTGGCCGCGCAAACGGTGACGGACATCGCGCCGTTTGGCGCGTTAATTCCGGATGATTCGCCGGGAGTTTGCATCGGCAACTTGAACGACGGCCAAAACGATTTTCCGTTCGTCGGTGACATTGACGAGATTTCGCTCTACAACCGCGCGCTGTCTGCCGATGAAATTCTTTCGCTTTACAACGCCGGCAGCGCGGGCAAATGTGACGGACCGTTTCCGCCGTTTATCGAAACGCAACCCGCCGGCCAGACGGTGGTGGAAGGAAACAGCGTTGCTTTTTCCGTGTCCGCAGGTGGAACGCCGCCATTGAGCTATCAATGGACTTTCAACAATTCAAATATTCCCGGTGCGACGAATTCATTTTTATGCCTGACAAATGTGCATCCATCGCAAGCAGGCAATTACGCCGTCAAAGTGGCTTCCATATTGGGAAGCGTCACCAGCAGTAATGCGGTGCTTGCCGTCATCAGCCAGAACATTTTGGTCTACACCTATTCCGGCGGCGAGAAAGTAACGACCCTCGGCCTGGAAACTTCTTTCAAGTATTACGGCGAAATGTTTTTCATTCCCGACAACACCAACGGCGTCTTCGTCGGCTGGGCGACCATCAATAACCGGAAACAATACTGGGTCCACCCGTTTTCTGATTATTTGCTGATGACTGTGCCGGGAGATAAAAATACTTACACCGTGCTCGGAAAAGTCGGGGAAGATTTTGACAGCAACGGCCATCCGGAAATCTGGTCCTACTTGCACAAAGGCCAAAACACCAGCCTTCTCATCGGCACAAACAAACACTATTTCTTTCCGAATACTTTTGCCGGCAGCGCTGCCGAAGTTTATCTCGACTCGAATACCGGCCATACCGTAATGCGGGAAGACGCTTCGGGCTATAGTTATGCGCCGAACGCCACCCAGACCGCCAATAACACCGGCCAGACGCTGGCTGATTTGGTAAATGCCCTGGTCAAATCTCTGGTCAAACAGGGCTATCAACCGCAATAAAGAATTGACGATGGAAGCCGACCCGACGAAAGCCTACAATCAGGACGCCGCCGCCGGCTTCATCCGGCTTAATGCGCTGCGATTGAAAGTCGCGCCAAAATCCAAAAGAAAAAATAAATATGAAAACCTCTAAACAACTTGTCCAACTCTGTCTCGGTGTTTTGCTTTCGCTTCCGGCGATTGCCAATGCGCAAACAACCATCCAGACCAGCGTGGGTGACGTGACGGACAACCGCACCACCGGCTCGTTCAACGCCGAATGCACCGTGGAATTGAAATTCACCGGCGACGCGGCGATGGACGCCGGAACCGTCCACAAAATTCGCCTCTCAGAAGCTACAGATGAAGCCGGTCACGATCTCATTTTGAAGGACAACGACGACTCCGCCACGCACTCTTTCGATTCCGACAACTCCAGTGGCGCGCTTAAGGCCGAAGTGAAACTGCGCAATCCTTCCCGCAGCGCCAACACCATCAAAATTCTCAAAGGCGAAGTGGAATTATTCAAACCTACCGAAGCCAACGGCGGACTGCTCACCATCACGAACATCCTGCAACATCCCGCCGAGCCGGTTCAAAACGCCGCGCTCGCCAAATACGGCATCCAAATAATTTATCTTACGAAGGAATCCTACGAGGCCAAGAAAAAGGAGATTGAAGCGCAACAAAATACCGGCCAAAAAATGGGCGCCGCCTTTGGCGAACTCTTCACGGGCATGTTCGGCAGCATGATGTCCGACTCCAAAAATTCCATCCAGATGTATGTCAAAGACCCGGACAAACGTGTTGTCGGCTTGAAATTTACCGATGGGCAGGGCAAACCGCTTGAAAGCAATGAAAGCATGAGCTCGGACGATTTCAAGAGCACCAGTTTTGATACGCCGCCGCCGGCCGACACGCGAATGATTGTGCAGCTCGCCACACCGGAATCGCTTAAATCTTATCCGTTCAAAGTGGAAAACATTCCGCTGCCATGAACCAATACAATTTGCATGACCGGCTCAACGCGCTGCGCTTGAAAGTCGCCGCGAAGGTGCAGAGGAAAAAGTGATTGCAGCGCAATCTGCGCAATGTGATATTTCAACCATGAGCGCCGTGGAAAAAATTAAATTGGCGGCAGCCGAACTGGATGCCGACGAACAATACGAATTGTTCCGTTGGTGGGTTGAGTCGGATTCATTCAAGCAACATCAACTCGCCGCGCTGAAACAGGACATCGCCATCGGCATTGACCAGTTGGATAGCGGGCGTTATGAGACTTATTCCGAAGCGAACTTGATGCAATTGGCCGAAGACATTGGCAAAGCAGGAAGAAATCGGCTGAAAAA
>JAJPKI010000319.1 GCA_021323835.1 Verrucomicrobiota bacterium
CGCCAGAGCGCGACGAGTCCTTTGGCGTCGAGATATTTCGGATGAATTGTCCAAAGCCGCATGACGTAGCAAAATGACCGCGAAAATTGTTTCCGTCACGAAATAACTTCAAACGCGTGCGCAAATCTGGCATCTAATTATCGTGCGATTTTACCGGATTGTTTTCGCCATTTGCTTTTGCGTCGCGGCAAACGTTTGCCAAACGCAGGCGCAAACGGGTTTGCCTTCGCTTGGCGGCTCTCTGTCCGCTCATCATACGTCGGTAAAATTAATTCTTTCCGCCGATACCGCGAAACCCGGCGACACGATTTGGGCGGGTGTGGATTTGAAGATGGAACCCGGCTGGCATACTTACTGGAAAAATTCCGGCGACGCGGGAATGCCGACAAAAATCCAATGGCAATTGCCGTCGGGCGTGACCGCCGGAGAAATTCAATGGCCGCTTCCTGAAAAACTTCCGCCCGCCGAGGTCACGACTTACGGCTACGAAACTGAAACGATGTTGCTTGTGCCGTTGACGATTGAAACCAATTCCAATTTGCCGATGGGACAGGTGGATGTGAAAGCAAATGTTTCGTGGCTCGAATGCAAAGACGTTTGCATTCCGGCAAATCAAGAAGTAGACGCGAAATTAAACATCAGCAGCGAAACAAAAATTTCAGCGAATGCGGCGACGATTGTAGGGTGGAAAAATAAAGTCCCGACATCATTTACAAATGCATTTTCAGTTCGCGCATGGTGGGAAAAATTTTCAACAAACGATTCGCGGCCATTAGTAATTGAGTTTTCACCACAAGTCATAACTGTAGCAATTGTTTACACCAATCCCGATTTTTATCCAAAAGCCAGCGACCAATTTGAAATTCAATCTGCGACTGAAAAAATTAATGCATGGGATTTGCGCAAGTTGGTCAAAAAATATTCCGGAAATTGGCCAAAAGAAATTTCAGGTGTCCTTGTCGTCGAACAAGGTGGTCGAAGGCTCGGTTTTGATGTGACAGTCCCGATTGCCGATGAATCACCGACTGACGAAACAATTTCTTCAACCGAGAATTCGCCGTCCATGCTATCCGCGCCATCACTGTGGCAAATGTTGCTCTATGCGTTCATCGGCGGATTGATTTTAAACATCATGCCGTGCGTGTTGCCGGTGATTGCGCTCAAAATTCTCGGATTTGTCAGCGAGGCGCGCAGCGAACCGCGACGCGTCCGCAATCTCGGATTCATTTACGCGCTCGGCGTGCTCGTTTCGTTTCTCGCCATGGCTGGAATTGTCATCGCGGTCAAAGATGCCGGACATCACGCGGGCTGGGGAATGCAATTTGGCAATCCGATTTTCGTCGTTTGCCTCACAACACTCGTTTTGCTCGTCGCGCTCAATCTTTTTGGCGTCTATGAAATTTCGCCGTCGGGAAAAATTCTCAATTCCGCGGGCCAACTCGCGTCGAAGCACGGTGCGCCCGGCGCATTTTTCAACGGCTTTCTAGCGACAATTCTTTCCACGTCTTGCACCGCTGCTTATTTGGGTTACGCAATTGGATTTGCGCTCTCGCATAGCGCGCCGGTAATCGTTTTAATTTTTCTCACGGTTGGGCTGGGACTCGCCGCACCATATGTTTTGTTAAGTTGCAATCCGGCGCTGCTGAAATTTTTACCAAAGCCGGGTCCTTGGATGCAAAAATTCAAAATTGCCGTTGGCTTTCCAGTGCTGGCAACGGTCATTTGGCTTTTCAACGTCGCCGCCAGCGATTACGGCGCGCGCGTTTTTTGGCTCGGCGCCTTTCTCGTTGTCGTCGCGTTCGCCGCGTGGATTTTTGGCGAATTTGTTCAGCGCGGAAAACGAAAAGGAATCAGTCTCGCCATCGTTTTGATTCTGCTCGTTGGAGATTATTTATTCGCGCTGGAAAATAAATTGCACTGGCGCGAAATGATTTCGGACGCGGACGCGACAACTTCGCTCGTGAATTCCGCCGACGGAATCAATTGGCAGCCGTGGTCGCCGCAAGCCGTCGCGCAAGCGCGCGCAGCGGGCAAACCGGTATTTGTGGATTTTACGGCGACATGGTGCGTGAATTGTAATGCTATCGTAAAGCCGGCGTTGGAAAAAGATTCGGTTATCGCGAAGCTGAAAGAAATGAACGCCGTCGTGCTGCTCGCGGATTACACGCGCACGCCGCCGGAAATGACGGATGAAATTTCGAAATACGGCGCTGGTGTGCCGATGGTTTTGATTTTTCCGAAAAATCCGGACGCCGCGCCGATTGTTTTACCGCAGCCATCGCCGTTGCAATTGCCGTCGAGCTATGCAAAAACAATTTCGGACGCACTTGACCGCGCGGCGAAATAATCTTGAAACAAATTTCTCGCCTGGGCGTCTAAATGACGCGGAGAATTTAACCAATTGAATTGATTTATGAAAAAAGCATTGAGTTTATTTTTGGCAATGGCATTTGCTGCGAGCACATTCGCAGTCGAAGTGGGCAAACCGGCGCCGGATTTGACCGGCACGGACATTAATGGCAAGACAGTTCATTTGTCCGACTTCAAAGGCAAGATTGTTGTCATCGAGTCTTACAATTCCGATTGTCCATTCTGTAACAACCATTACAAGACCGGCGCGATGCCGGAATTGCAAAAGGACTTTGCGACCAACGGCGTCGCGTGGCTCATCGTCAATTCCGTAAATCCAAATCATCCGAGTCATCGCACGCACGCGCAGGCGCAAGCGGAAATGAAAGATAAAAATATCACCGCGAATGCATGGATTGATGACAGCGATGGAAAGATTGGCCATCTTTACGACATGCAAACGACGCCGCAAATGTTCGTCATCAACAAAGACGGCACGCTCGTTTACGACGGCGCCATTGATGACAAAGCTGACCCGTTTCATAATCCTAAAACGGCGCGCAATTATGTCAAAGAAGCGGTGAATGATTTGCTCACAGGCAAGCCGGTTGAAGTTTCGCAAACAAAATCTTACGGCTGCAGCGTCAAATACGCGGAGTAAACCCGTAATCTTTCAAAAAATATTTGCACGGCGCGTGGATTTCCACGCGCTTTCTTGTGAATGGGTCGGTGTAATCCAATTGCACCCCGCGCAAACCAAATTCCAATTTCCCCGTTTGCCGCCCATAAAGTTCGTCGCTAACAATGGGACAGCCCGATTCCGCCAGGTGCACGCGAATTTGATGCGTGCGGCCCGTCACGGGTTTGCATTCGATGAGCGTCAGGCCGGGAATTTTTTCCAGCACGCGGAAATGCGTTTCCGACGGCTTGCCATTTTCTTCGTCCACAATCATCCGCCCGATGCGTTCGGGATTTGGGGCGAGCGCGAGCGTGCAAGTCCATTCCATTTCACGCGGTTCATTCGCCGTCACTGCCAAATAAATTTTCTCCATCCGCCTGCTCTCGAACATTTCGCCGAGCGATTCAACGGCGCCCATGCTTTTGGCAAACAACAAAATACCCGTCGTGTCCGCATCCAGACGATGGACATTCTTGAGGAATTTCAATCCGCGAGACCGCGCCCAGAAATCGCCGCCGCGAATGGACGAATCTATGGCCGCCTGCAGATTGCGCGACGTGCGCCGCCACGAATGCGGCACGAGCATCCAGCCGCACGGCTTGTCAATCGCCAGCACCGAACGGTCTTCATACAAAATCCGAATCGGTTCGCATCCCGGCAACTCGATAAAATTAGGTTTCGGCACCGGCAGACTTTAAGGGAAGTTCAATTTTCCCGCAAAACATCTCGCAACGACCGCATTTGAATGGATTCCAACAACGTCACGCACTTGACGCTTTTGAAGTTGATGCTACGTTGTTCATTGAAAGGCAGGTAGTTATGATTCGGATACTTCATTTAGAAGACTCGAAAGAAGATGCCATGCTCATCGAACATGACGTCAAGAGCGCTGGAGTTAAAGCCATATTCAAAGTTGTAAAAACTCGCCGGGATTTTATCTCCGAGCTGGAAAAGGAACAGTTCGACGTCGTCTTGGCCGATAGTTCAACTGCGGATTTTGACGGGATTTCCGCCTTGAAAATGGTTCGTCAAAAATTTCCGCGCATGGCGTTTATTTGTTTGTCGGGGCAGCAGGACCCGGCTCATATCAAAGCCTGTTTCGATGCCGGCGCAACCAATTATATTTCCAAGAACGATTTGTCCCCGCTCGTCAAAACCCTGCGAGAAGAAGCCGAGCG
>JAJPKI010000082.1 GCA_021323835.1 Verrucomicrobiota bacterium
GTCACCGTCAACGGGGACTTTGACGGCGGCAACGCGCATGTTCTCATCAATCCATTGTCACCGCTCAATGCGGGCAGCACTTACACGCTCGTTCGCTACACAGGCGTGATGAACCTCGGTTTCTTTAGCAGCGTATCAGTGCTTCCATCGCTGCAACCTTCGCGTTACGCATTCCACTTGGACACCACCACGCCCGGGCTCATTCAATTAGACGTCACATCGGGAACTGGTTCGCTGGTTTGGAACAACGCCCAGGCCAACGGCATCTGGGATTTGACCAACAACTTCAACTGGTTCAACACCCTGGGCGGCACCAATGATTATTTTGCCCAACAGGACAGCGTCACATTCGATGACAGCCTTGCCGGCCCGAGCAATGCGGTGACAATCGCATCCGCAGTCGCGCCCGGCAGCATCACCGTGGACACGACCAATATTTATTCTCTTGCCGGTCAGGGCAAAATTACCGGTTCAGCTGGTTTGACCAAAAACGGCACCGGCACGGTATTTCTCGGCGGCACCGGAAATGATTTCACCGGCGCCACGCTCTTGAACGCAGGCACGCTGGCCGTGAACGCAGCGAATGCTCTCGGTTCGAGCAACAATACCGTGACGGTTGCCAGCGGCGCGACGGTGGACGTCGGCGGACCATTACTGAGAGCAAATGCAGCAACGGTTGTAGGCGGCACGACGGTTCTTGTTTCCGGCTGGGGCGTCAACAGCAACGGCGCCATCATCAACGGCGGCAACCTCGCGCAACAAAATGCCATTCAAAATATCATGTTGCTTGGCGACACTGCTTTCGGCGGACCGGGCGCGGCGCAAGCCACGAACAATCCCGGACGCTGGGACATTCGCGGCGGAGGTCCGACTTTGAGCACCGGCGGAAACGCTTACAATCTTTTCAAGGTTGGCGGCAATCAGGTCTCACTCGTCGGCGTCACCGTGGATACAAATCTGGCCGACATCAATATTCTCGGCGGCGAATTCGGCGTGGAAACGACCACCAGCCCGACACTCGGAAATCCAACCAATACTATCACCGTTGCAACGGCAGCCAGCTTCGAGTTCTTCAACTTCGCCGGCCCGTTGAACAAAAATCTCGTCGTCAACGGCGGCGCAATGTTGCTCAACAGCAATCGTCCGAACATCTGGTTCAACAGCGGCAGCTATCCAAGCAATACCATTGTCAGCCCCGTGATTGTGACCAACGGCCTCGTTGCCATCGGCGGCACCGGCTCCGGCACGTTCAGCAATGTTATCAGCGGGCCGGGTTCAGTGCTGATTTGCGGCGGCGTCACTCTTTATGCTGCGAACACATACAGCGGCGACACCATCGTCAGCAACAACGGTGATTTGTTCTTCGTCAACAATGCTTCGATTGACAGTCCAAATATTACTTTGGGTGGCGGCGGCGCAACGGTGGACGTGACCGGCCTCGCGAGCACAACGCTCACGCTCGCGTCCGGCCAAACATTGTTGGGCGGCGGCACCGTGAACGGCAGTCTCTCATCGCCGTCCGGCACAACCGTGTCGCTCGGAACAGATTCAACCGTCGGCAGCCTTACCGTCACCACCAACGCCACGCTCGATGGCAACACCATTGTGAAATTGGACGCCGGCAATTTAACCAACGATGTCCTCGCCGCAAATGGCAACATCGCGTTCAGCGGCACATTAACCATCTCGACGAATCTCTCCGGCGCATTTGCCGGCGGACAAAGCTTCAAACTGTTCAACGCGGCAACTTACACCGGCACGATTAGCTCCGTGACTCCCGCCACGCCTGGAGCGGGACTAATTTGGGACACGAGTAGCTTGAACGTGGACGGCACATTGAAAGTGGTTTCCACCGTCACGCCAACGCCGGTCATCACCAGCATCGGCTTGAACGGCACCACGCTCACCATCACCGCTACGAACGGCTCGAACGGCGGACAATACACGCTCCTCGAAAGCACCAACGTCGCTCTGCCGCTCGCGCAATGGACGCCGGTGCTCACCAACAACTTCGACGGCAATGGCGACATCAACTTGTCCACCAACATCGTGAATTCTGCCGACGCGCAGGAATTCTACATTCTCCAAGTGCCTTAGGCCACGCCAAGGGTGTTTGCGAGCACGCCGCCGGATAGCGCTTTGACTGGGTGCCTGTCCGGCGGCAATTTTTTTGCGCACAAGCGAACGCAACAACAATCGGATTTTACAGACTGCAATGTGCAATTCCGTTTTTTGCAGCCGTGCAATTACAATTCGCGGTTTTGCAGATGGTTGCACTCTCTTAATTTTCACAATCCCAGCGCTGCCAAGCACACAAGCGGAACGTGAACCAGTCCGAGCACAACGCGTTGCCCGTTGTGGGCGAGTTTCAGTGAAGTTCTGTCAAATGGTGGCGAATTATGATTTGCAGCGCCATTTTACTGACAGTGGCCTTGCCCGCTCATGAAAACCAGCATAAACACAGCGTTCAAACTGGCTCCAGAGGTAGGACTCGAACCATAACTGACCGGCTGCTCTCTACCGTTAAAATTCTCTGGAATCGTGCGAAAGAACAATTTACCGCATCATTATTGCCTTTTCTCACGGGTGAATCAATAAAAAATTGTTGGGCGGTAACAATGACGTAACGCAGCTTAACGAGTTTTGAACAAATTCATTCTCTTTTCCCCCTCATTTTCCCCCTCACTTAAAAAATCCAAAATGGCGAACGCCGGGAGCGAATTGGGTAAAAAAAATTACAACCCGTCATCGAAATACCAATGATGCGCGAAGAATATGAAACCCATTTGACGATTTGCGCTTGCAGTCCTTTGCGCGGTGACGCAGCTTTGCGCATCGGTTTTAAAAAGGAATTTGCCATCACAACTTTAGATACGAAGACAAGCAGCTTCTTTGACCATCGCGACCCTGAAAAAGTGAAATGGCCGGGTGAAAGAAAATTAGATGTTTAATCACACAGACATTCGTCGTCAATTCAGCCATTCACAAAGGCCGTTCAGGCAACCCTTAAAACTGGCGGCGTAAATTGTCGGGACGGAGGGGTGATGGGGAACAAACTTAAATTGGCGTAAGTGAAAGCTAAAACTGAAGGGGCGGAAAATTTGTATTGATATTTATAAGCCGCGCAAAGTTCATGGCAGAAAAGCAAATGTGTCGTTTCAACGCCGTGTAATTCAAATAATTCACCGGCTTTTACCCAATCCCAACAGCGTATCTGCCATCCGGCCGTCTTTGTGGAAATGTTGAGCACTTATTTTCCCTTCGTCTTTAAATAGCAACTGCAAGGATTCTATCTGCCTGAAGATAAAATCCAATAAGGGATACCCCCAATCGTCATCGGTCAAGGCTATTGGGTCTTGGGAAACCATCAATCGTTTTGAACGGGAATGCGTCGTAAAAATTGTAAACCATCAATGACATCGACTACTTTCAATAACTCATCCGGTCCATTTTCACTTTGCCGCGAAAAATCCAGTAGATGCAAATCGTATAGGCAATCACAATCGGCACGCCAATGCCCGCAATGATAAGCATGATGCCGAGAGTTTTATGCGACGACGCAGCATTGTAAATCGTCAGAGAATTTTCAGGATGCGGCAGGCTGTAAATCAGATTTGGATACGCATCGAGACCGAAAAGCGCCATGAGTGTGAGCATTGCCGCACACGATGAAAGAAATGCCAGCCAATCTTTTCCGCGATGAAATTCGCGCGGGATGTTGGCGATACTCAACATATTCGCCAGCACGATGCTGAAGAGCCACGGATTTTCTTTCACGCGTTCGGCGATATGCGGGGCGTAAAGCAGCGTCGCCATTGTCGTCGTCGCGGCACAAATCACGAAAAAGATAATCGAATTCATCGCCCAGCGGCGCAATTTGTCGTGTAATTTTCCCTCGGTTTTCATCACGCCATAAATTGCGCCGTGCATCATGAAGAGCGTTAAGGTCGTGACACCGACAAGCAGCGGATACGGTTTGAGCAAACCTAAAAATGTTCCGGCGAATTCGCCATTCGCGTCAACCGGCACGCCCCATGCGATGTTGCCGAGCGCGATGCCGATGAGCAACGACGATAAAATACTGCCGACGGCAAAACTCACATCCCACATTTGCCGCCACCAATGTTCGGGCCGTTTGCTGCGAAATTCAATCGCTACGGCGCGAAAAATCAAAGCGACGAGCAACAAAATCAGTGCGAGATAAAAACCGGAAAAGGCCGTCGCATAAACATTTGGAAACGCGGCGAAGAGCGCGCCGCCGCCGGTGACGAGCCAGACTTCGTTGCCGTCCCAGACCGGCCCGATGGAATTAAGCATAACGCGTCGCTCCTCGTCTTTGTTTGTGAACAAATACAGCGCACCGATTCCCAAATCGAATCCATCGAGAATTGCGTAACCGGTGAATAAAATGCCGACAAGGATGAACCAGATAGTGTTGAGATTGAAATTCATGGCGCAAAATTATTTTTGTTCATGTGCGAGTGGTTCAGGCAAAGCTAATTTGCCGGATGGGATCAAATCATCGTCTTGCGGGCCATGCTGGATTTTGTCGTTGAGCAGATAAATGAAAACGGCGAACAGTAAAAAATAAATGAACGTGAACAAAATCAACGACGCAAGCACTGTGTTGGCTTTCACGACGGCAGACAACCCTTCAGGTGTGCGCATCAAACCGTAAACGATCCACGGCTGGCGTCCGACCTCGGCGGCGAACCAGCCGAGTTGATTGGCAATTTCTGGCCCGAGCACGGAGAAAACCAAAATCCAAAGCAGCCAGCGTTTTTGATGCAAAGCTTTTCGCCACGAAAAAAACGCGCCGAGCGCGGCGATCAAAATCAACAAAGTGCCGATTGCAACCATTCCGTGAAAAAAGAAAAAAGGACGCGCCGACTGGCGGACGGTCTTGCGGCGCAAATTCGTTCAAGCCCGTGACCGGCGCGTGAATATCATCATGCGCGAGAAAACTTAAGAGATACGGAATGTGGATTCCGACAGTTTGTTCTTTTTGTTCGTCCACGTAGCCGATTACTGTCAGCGGCGCATTCGATTGTGTGTTGTAAAGTCCCTCGAACGCCGCGAGCTTGGCCGGTTGATATTTTGCGACTTCCCGCCCGCTTAAATGTCCGCTGAATGCTTGCAGCAATGACGCAATCAAGCCGACGGTCAAACCGATGCGCAGCGAGCGGCGCGCGAAATCTTCAAATTTATTTTTCAACAAATAAAATGCACTGACGCTCACGACGAGAAATGCGCCCGCTTGCCACGCACCGCAGAGCGTGTGAAACAAGCGGTCGCCCGTCGAAGGATTCATCACCATCGCCCAAAAATCCGTGACTTCAGCGCGCGCGTGCAGACCCTGGCCGACGATGTGATAGCCTGCGGGCGTTTGCATCCACGAATTGGCGACCACAATCCATACCGCACTGAAATGCGCACCGAGACAAACCATGCACGTCGAGAAGAAATGTAATTTGCGCCCGACTTTGTCCCAGCCAAAAAGTAAAATAGCGAGAAAACCGGATTCCAAAAAAAATGCAAAAATCCCTTCCGCCGCGAGTGCGCTGCCAAAAACATCGCCGACAAAACGCGAATATGTCGCCCAATTCGTGCCGAATTCAAATTCCATCACGATGCCCGTCGCCACGCCGATGGCAAACGTAAGCGCGAAAACTTTCGTCCAGAACCGCGCCATTTGGTGATAGACGGGGTTTTTCGTTTTGAGCCAAAGCCCTTCCATGCAAACGAGCATGATGCCGAGGCCAATGCTCAACGGCGGGTAAATGTAGTGAAATCCAATGGTCAATCCAAACTGGATGCGAGAGAGAGTTAAAACATCCATAATGTTTCAGAATAATTCCGCTCTCAATGTGCGGGCTGTGGTCGGAACTGTCACACTTATTTTATCACGGTTCGCTGGTCTTTTGACCACATTGTTGCAGCCAAAAATTTGTTTGCCGAAACGCAGGCAGGACAAATGAAATTTATTTCACAGTCCCTGCTTCTTCAATCCCTTTTGAAATCCTCCATTGCACTTTTTCGAGCCCGCCAGCTTAATAATATTTATTTCGGTAATAATTTATTTTGAGTGTCTGGCCTTCGGGCAATGTGAAGTCATACAGATCTAACAAATCGTCGACAGTTGAAAAAATCCAGGGCATGCACGAGCCATTCCCATTTCTTGTGAAAACAATGTTGTCGGCAATGTAGACCGCTGAATGTATGCCTCTGCCATCAGGCGTCACAAACAACAGAACATCCCCATAACGCGGGTCGGATGTGATGGGGAAGTAATTGTCTTTTAATTTTTGAAGCACGTAGTTGGAATCCTGAAAATTATCATCTGGCGGGTCGCGAAAAAAGTTCATGGATGTCCAATGACAATCTCTGCGGACTTCTGCTCCGGCCACGTTGCTTTGCGGCATAGGATAATTGTAGATGAGCGACGTGGGCAACGGCGGCAATAATTCCACCATGTCCAGCCACGAACCATCCGGCAAGTGCGAAAGAGATTCCAGAATGGATTTGACATCCGTTGACCAAAAGGCTTTTCCCCAATAGCTGTTCAAGTCGTTGATGTCCGAGTCTGGACCTATATGGATTCTGACCAACATTGTTTTGCTGCGAGCAATGGCCTTGTATAAGGCGGTCTTTTCATCATACGTGGGTATTTTTGAGAGAACCAGCGGCAAACAATAACACACAAGATATTTTTTGTAGGGACAACTGACATTTTTGAACAGGGCTATGGTTTCTTTTGAAACACCGTATGAGCCGAACTGCTTATCTACATCGGCCTGTAAAACCGGTATTCGCACCGAATCATTCAGACCGGAACCTGCCAGAACTTTGTAAATGGCGAGGCGGGCTTTTGGAGAAAGTGAAAGCACAGCGTCGGGAGAAGGCGTCATCTGGACGCCATTGGGTATCGCAACCAAATGATTGTCACCGAGCATTTGATCCAGTTGGCTGGCTGATACATCTAGCGATACAAGGAATTGTTTCAGTTGTTCGCTGGTGTAGTTCTCAAAAATCCAGATTATTTTGGAATCTGCCGTGCTTTGCACCGGCAGGAGTTCGACAGGCGGCGCTATTTCAATGGGCACAATTGACAGAGTTCCCCAAGGCCCCGGTTTTAACATCGTGGCACCGGTTTCAATCGTGGTAACCGACTTTCTGGGTGAAGATTGCAAACCTTTCCATCCGATAAGGATTCCAATCGCCAGAGTCAACGACAGCGCGAAGAGAAAGCCGAGTTTGTTTCCTGATGTGTTCTTCTGATTGTCTTTCTTCGCCATAAGCGGCAGTGTGCGCTGGAGATTTATCTCCGTCAATTCTGCTTATAGCGCTGAACCTGCGCGATAAAAGTATTGCGGTAGTGTGTTCGTGTTTTTTCAGCAGTCGTTGGACTGGTCCAATCACTAAAATAATCTCCAACCTGTGTTGGCAGGACGCCCTGCTCATTCGGACAAAAAGTATAACCACAAAACTCATTGCAAAACAATTCGGGGTTTTTTGAAAATGGCGCGTGCTGGCCATGCTAGATTTCTGTTTGACTCAATTTTATCTGCGCGCAATCTCGTATGTATGGTTGCGCCCAATCCCTGGATGATTTTGCCATTCGCGCTGTTGCTCGTCGCAATTGCGGTTGTTCCGTTGTTCGCACCAAACTGGTGGTTGCGGCACTACGGAAAAACTTCATTCGTCTTCGGCGCGATTACCCTTGTCTATTACATTTTTATTTTGCGGGATACGGGGCGGGTTCTGCACACCGCGCACGATTACGTCAGTTTCATCGTGATGGTTGGCTCGCTTTTTGTCGTCTCCGGCGGCATTCACATCACCGTTAAAGGCGAAGCGAATCCACTGGCAAACGTAATTTTTTTGTTGGTTGGCGCAATCGTCGCCAATTTATTAGGAACAACCGGTGCAGCGATGTTGTTAATCCGTCCATGGATTCAGATGAACCGGTATCGTGTTACAGCGCACCACATCGTCTTTTTCATTTTCATCGTGGCCAATGTCGGCGGTTGCCTCGTGCCCCTCGGGCCGCCGTTGTATCTCGGTTTTTTACAGGGCGTGCCATTTTGGTGGCCTGCGAAAAATTGCTGGCCGATGTGGGCGGTGGGATTGGGTATTTTGTTGGCGATCTTTTATGTTCTGGATTGGCTCAATTTTATCCGCGCTCGGCGGGAAGTGCGCGAAAAAGAGACCGCAAAAGAAACATGGAGGTTTGATGGGCTGGCCAATTTGCTTTTTGTGGCCGTCGTTCTCGCCGCTGTTTTTGTGGATCATCCAATTTTTCTTCGCGAAGCAATTATGCTCGCCGCCGCGATTGGCTCATATTTCACAACGAAGAAATCCGTTCACGAGGCGAACCGTTTCAATTTTCATCCGATTCAGGAAGTGGCGATTTTGTTTGCAGGCATTTTTGCGACGATGATTCCCGCGCTCGACTGGCTAAATCAAAACGCCCGCGAAGTGCTCGGACAAAATCCTGCGCCGGGAGTTTTCTTTTGGAGCGCGGGCGGACTGTCCGCTGTTTTGGACAACGCGCCGACGTATCTCGGTTTCTTGAGCGCCCTTTCCGGCCTCACCGGCGCGCACGGCACGGGAGAAATGTTAAGCCATGATGGCTTGAGCCTGATCGCCATCAGCGTCGGCTCGGTTTTCTTCGGAGCGGCGACTTACATCGGGAACAACCCGAACTTCATGATCAAGGCCATTGCCGAGCAGGAAAAAATCCGTGTGCCGGGTTTTCTCGGCTTCTTTTTCAAATATGCGCTGTCGTTTCTATTGCCGATGCTGATTGTAATTTGGTGGCTCTTTTTCAAAAAATAAAACAACAAATTCTTTTTTTGCTGACACTTTTTTGGGCCTCCTCGGCTCGTAGCAAAGTCAATTTCTCATTGAATTCAAGCGGTTGGGATGGCTTGTCTAACAGGGTTATCCCTTATAGCGCCTGATGGATTTTTCAAGCATTATGATGATGACAAGCGGAAAAGTTTTCCAAAATTGAAAGTCAGCCAGCCAGATAATTTTACAAGCCATGAAACACAATCATAACCATGACAACGCCCCGGACGCCGTCCCTCAACTGGTGCCGGTTCGCTTTGAATTCACTCATCCGACGGCCAAGACCGTTTGCCTCGCGGGAACTTTTAACCATTGGCAGCCCGAAGCCAAGACGCTGCATTCCTCCGGCGTCGGTCAATGGTGGAAGGAAACGGCTTTGGCTCCCGGCACCTACGAATATTGCCTCGTAGTAGACGGCCAATGGATGCCTGATCCGCTTGCCCGTGAATCCGTGCCCAATCCGTTCGGCGGCACAAATTCAATTTTGCACGTCGCCAGTTCAGTAGAGGCAGGTCATCGGTCCGACGCGGAAAATTTACCGTTGAAAAACGCAAATAAACCATAACAAAAAATATGCCGAATGTATTTATTCCTGTGGCAGCCTGCTGCACGGACGCGAACTCATCATCCCCTACGCGATGAGTGACTCGGCCACCAATTTTGCCACCGTGTTGCTGGATGACCTGCTGGCAACGATGACGTGAACACGGTGTCCCAATGTGGGACGGAATTTCGTTTATAAATCCGCAGGCAGCATTACACCTGATAGCGACCAGCGCCATGCGGGACTATTTTCAGTCTATGAATGCCAATTTTTTCCTTCGAGGCTGATAAAGTCGGACTCGAATTGGTTAAATACCTGGCAAGTTAATTTCTTGGGTGGCGGCCCGCGCA
Source organism: Verrucomicrobiota bacterium (assembly GCA_021323835.1). GTDB lineage: Bacteria > Verrucomicrobiota > Verrucomicrobiia > Limisphaerales > UBA11358 > UBA11358. The sequence continues at coordinate 9,748 of JAJPKI010000082.1, forward strand.
ATCCAAGGGAAAGGCAAAAATTATGTTACAAAGCATTAAACACTTATGCGGTGAAAAACTCGGCGCGTCGGATGGCGACATCGGTCACGTGAAAGATTTTTATTTTGATGATCAGAATTGGGCAGTGCGTTATGTCGTGGCGGACACGGGAACCTGGCTGACAGGACGGCAGGTGCTCATTTCTCCTTATGCCTTTGGCAATCTCCATCAGGCCGAAAAAGTCCTGCGCGTAAATTTGACTCGGAAACAAATTGAGCACAGTCCGGCGATTGAGTCACACAAACCGGTGTCGCGACAATACGAAGAGGAGTATCACCGCTATTACGGCTGGCCTGATTACTGGCGAGGTGGAGGGATTTGGGGCATGAGCGGTTTTCCAATTTTGCCAGTGCCGCCAAAAACTCCGTCGGGCAAACCAGCTTCCGAGATTGATTCACAGCACAATCGTGCAGATGCGCATCTGCGGAGCGCGCAAGCCGTGATCGGCTACCATATCAAGGCGAGCGATGGAATTGCTGGCCATGTCTGCGATTTTATGATGGATGACCAGAACTGGGTGATTCAGCAACTGGTCATCAAAACCAGCCATCGGTTCACTGGCAAGGAAGTGCAGATGCCGGTGAGCAAAGTAAAGCGCATCAGTTTCAATGACTCCACGGTGTTCGTGAATTTGACCAAGGAAGCCGTCGAGCAAAGTTCCGCACATCATCTGCTTCCAGTCGATGTAGCCGCCTGAACGCGTTCAACCTATTTTATGAGACGCAATAAATTCTCCCGAGACCAAAACCCGGCCAATGATTCACGGACAACTGTGCAAACGTCGGTTTTCCCACAAACACTTCACTCCTTGCGGCCGAATCTGGAGACGGCGGCGAAAACTAAAAAGCGCGACAACATTTTTTCCAAATCCCGCGACACGCGTGAAGATCGCGGCACGCGCGAGATGAAAACGGCGCATAACCACCAAACAAATCACATGCGGTAATTTTTTAACCTATGAAAACAAATCCGCTAAAAGAAGGCGCCTTGACCGAGAACTCCGCCGGCATTGGCACGGTGACCCGCAAGATGGTGCGGGAACGTGCGGTTGAACTGGCGGTCATCAACGGTCGTTCGGCGCAAGAAGTGTCGAAGACTGATTGGGAGCAGGCCAAACGGGAATTGACCGGTGAACCGGACACGGACCCAAAAGACGCCGTCCTCGAATCCGCGCCCGAATCCGAACGTTGGGATCCTGTTCATGGTTCAATTGGACGCAAAGTTCCAATAGCTGCCAGCGAAGACGAGGACGAAGAGGGACGGAGCGACAATGAAAGACTGGTGGATGAGGGTATGGCCGAAGCAGAGCATGATCAAACGCGCCAAGCCGCAAAAGAATCTTTATGAAGATTCCAGCAAGTGCAGCTGGCCGGAGAAGACATGAGCACACCATCAACAAGCGCACTAGCGATAAACTGCTGACAGAATTGCCAGGTAAACTTCAACGCATCGGCATCGCCGCCGACCACGGAGGTTATGAGTTGAAGGAATATCTGGCAGAGAAATTGCGCGAAGCCGGTCATGAAGTGGTTGACTTCGGTGACGGTCGTCCGAAAGAGGACGATGATTATCCAGATTTTATCGTGCCGCTGGCACGGGCGGTTGCCGCCGGAACGATGGATCGCGGCGTGGGCATTTGCGGCAGCGGTGTCGGGGCAGCGGTCTGCGCAAATAAAGTGGCAGGAGTTCGGGCCTGCTTGATTCATGAAAAATTTTCGGCGCATCAAGGTGTCGAGGACGACGATTTGAACATGATCTGTTTTGGCGGCCTCGTAGTCGGTCACGCAGTCGCGTGGGAACTGCTGCAAACATTTCTCGCCGTGCGATTCAGCGGCGCGGCACGTTTTCGTCGGCGTCTGGCAAAAGTGGCCAATTTGGAAAACAAGCCATGAATATGTAAAATTATGGCAACGATAATCTTTCCGGAACAAACATTATGAAAGAGGCACAATCACAACAACGGTTTGAAATCGGCATGATCGGTTTAGGCGTCATGGGGCGCAATCTGGTTCTGAATATGGCTGACCATGATTTTTCAGTCGTGGGTTATGACAAGGACAACATCAAGGTCAAGGAACTGCGTAAGGAATCCGCTGAGCGCAAAATCCGCGGCGCGGCGGACATCAAGGAGTTTATTGCACTGCTCCGTAAACCACGCGCCATCATGATGCTGGTGCCCGCCGGTGCTCCAGTTGATTCGGTCATCAAGGATTTGTTAACGCATTTGGAGAAGGACGACCTCATCATTGATGCTGGCAATTCCTATTTCAAAGACACCGATGTGCGCGCCAGCAATCTAGCGGCGCGCGGCATCCAATTTCTCGGCGTGGGCGTGTCGGGCGGCGAAGAAGGCGCGCGTCACGGACCGAGCATCATGCCCGGCGGGCCGAAGGATGCCTACGAACGCGTCCGTCCCGTTTTTGAAGCGGCCGCCGCGAAAGTCAATGGCGATACCTGCGTGACTTATCTCGGTCCCGGCTCGGCAGGTCACTTCGTAAAAATGGTTCACAACGGCATCGAATACGGTGTCATGCAACTTCTCGCCGAAACCTATGACCTGATGAAACGCGGTTTCGGCTTGAACGACGATGAACTGCATGAGGTCTATGCTTTATGGAA